>JAIRZX010000378.1 GCA_031267005.1 Deltaproteobacteria bacterium | reverse complement strand
GGCCGCCGCGTCGGCCGCCGGGGACGGGCCCGAGCTGACCGACGCCGACCTCGAGATCATGCGCATCATGGCGGAGGAGGAGGAGATAGCCGCCCCGGCGAGGGGGGAGGCGCCCCCCGCCCCGGCGGGGGGCGGGGCGGGATCGCCCGCGCCGACGAACGACCTGCCCACGCTCATGTACAGCCTCGCCCAGCTCGGCATCGAGACGCGGCTGGACATGGGGGCCTCCGGCGCCGTCCGGGGGATATCCTTCATGCTCGGGGGGGTGGCCTTCCGGGGCGGCGAGCTCGGCGCGGACTACGCGTGGGACGGCCTCCTCGGGAGGGGGCTGACCTACGAGCCCGCGAGGGACCTGGAGACGCTCCGCGAGAATTTCGGCGCGGGGCCGACGGCGAGGACCGTGATAAAGGAGGTGATAGACGGCCTCCTCGCCCCCCCCGGCATCTCCGGGGCGGACCTCGCGCGGGGGCTCAGTCAGAGGGGCGTGACCCTCATCCCCGTCCTGTCCGGGAAGGGCGCCCTCACGGGGGTGTCGTACGAGACGGGCGGCATCCGGTTCCCGGGGCAGGAGCTCGGGCACCTGTACGGCCTGAACGGGCTCCTGGACAGGGGCGCGGTCTTCGACCGGAAGACGGACGTCCCCGCCGTCAAGGAGATGGCGGACAGGGCCGCCGCCTCCCCGGCGCCCCGCGTCACGGCGGACGCCAAGGTCCGGGGCGGCGTCCCGCTCATGCGGGCGCTCGCGGAGTCGATCCTCCGCGCCCTTCCCGAGGGGAGGGGCGCCCGGATCGGGTTCCCCGAGTTCCTGGGCATCCTGGAGAGGGACGGCGTCAGGGTCGTCCCGAACATCCAGTACTCGACCGGAAGGATAAACGGGCTCTCGTTCAAGCTGGGCGAGGACGGGGCGCCCGTGAAGGGCTCCTCGATCAGGCGGGAGTTCGGCTGGAAGGGGATCCAGGAGAGCGGGGTGGACTACGACCCCGCGCGGGACCGGGAGGCCCTCGCGGAGCGCGGGATCGCCTGGCAGACGCCGGAGGAGGCCGCCGCCGAGGCCGAGGCGGCCGGGCCTCCCTCAGCCCCGGCGGGGCCGACCGGTGTCGCGGGCCTGCCAGGCGCGGGCCAGCCAGCAGCTGCGGATCCGGCCCCGTTGCCGCGGGACCCCATGGCCTACACCAGGCTGAAGGGGCTCCTGGCGGAGAGGATACTGGGGGCGCTGGGGCCGGCAGGCCCGGGGCCCGGGGCCGGGCCGCTCCCGCTCCCCGAATTCCTGGAGCGCCTGGAGCGGAGCGGCGTGCAGGCCGTCCTGAACTACCAGAACGGCCAGATGCTCGGGATCTCGTTCGCGGCCGGCGGGTGGCTCCCCGTGAAGGGCTCCGAGATAGGCGCGGGCTTCGGCTGGGGCGCCCTCCGGCGGGCCGGCGTCGAATTCGACGCCGGCCGCGACCGGGAGGCCGCCGAAAGGCGCGCCTGGCGGCGCCCGGCGGGCGCGCCCCCCGTCCCGCCCGTCCAGGCCCCCGCAAACGTCCAGGCCGTCCCGCCCGTCAGGGGGGGGCCGACCCCCGCGGCGGCCCCGGGCGGCCCGGGCGGGCAGGGCGCCTCGGCCCCGGCGCCCATGCCCCACGACCGGACGGCGGGGATCCTCCGTGATCTGATCCTCAGGGCGCTGGGGCCGAGGGACGAGAGATACCCGGCGCGGCTGAAGGAGCCGCTGGGCGTACGCGAATTCATCGAGCGGCTGGAGAGGGACGGCGTCGCGGTCGTCCCGAACCTCCAGCCGTCGGGCAGGCTGTGCGGCCTCTCGTTCGGCCTCGGAGGGGCGGCCCCCGTGAAGGGCTCCTCCCTCGGGACGGACCTGGGCTGGAACGCCCTGCAGGAGACGGGGGTAGTCTATGACAAGGAACGGGACCGGGAAGCCGTTGCAAAGCGTCTTCCCTCTGGCCAGCCAGACGGAGGAGCTCGTCAAGGAGGTGGGGAAGCTCCGGGAGCTCATCGGGAGCGGGTGCCGGCACCCCTCGCCGGAGGAGGCGGAGCGCAGGGAACGGCGCCTGGCGCTGTATCTGGCGCGATGTTTGGGGAAGTCCCTGGAGGAGTCCCTGGGGAAGTCCCTGGCGGACGGGCAGGAGAAGGCCGCCGAAAAGACGATCGGGGTCCTGTCCAAGCGGCTGGCCGAGCCCCTGTGGGTCCTGACGGAGGTGACGTCGCGCCCGGGGTGGGCGGCGGAGCTGGAGTACCGCCTGGATACGCGCCTGAAGGATGGGCAGAACAAGTCGGCCTCGGCCCTGAGCCAGTTGGCCGGATCCGTCCGGGTCTTGAAGTTCCGGGCCCTGGGCGGGTGCCTGGCGGCGGCGTTCCTGGCCGGGCTCTGGATCGGGGCGGCGCTGGCCGGCTAGCCGGCCCCTCCCCGAAGGGCGCCGCCGGGCCCCGGCCCTGGCCGTCCGGCAGGTTCCGGTTCCCGGGGTTCGGAAGCCGGACGCGGGACAGGCAGACCTCGTATTTCCGGGGTGACGCGGCCGCCGCCTCCTTCAGCGACCTCGGGGCCGAGATCCTCGTCTTCGGGGACGGGGCGGACGAGCAGCTGGCCGCGCTCATGCTGGGCCAGCAGATGTGGGGGGCGGTGGAGGTCTCGGGCGGCCACGGGTTCCTCATGCGGGCCATGGGCCTGGCGGAGCACGGCGGGATAACCGTCCGCCTGGGCCCCGAGGTCGCTGGCGCCATGGAGGCGCACGGCTTCGACATGAGGGCGATGCGCTCCGGGGGCGGCTCCGGGCCCGGCCCCGAGCGGCCGGCCGGGGACAGGGCCTTCTTCGTCGCCGGGCTGGCAGGCGGCGCCGAGTCGGACCGCGATGCCGTGCGGGGCATGGCCGGCGGCGGCTGCTCGGTCGCGGTGTGCGGCCCGCCCGGCGTCGTGCGGCGCTGCCTGCGGGCCGCAAGGGAGTGCGGGATCAGGATCAGGGCGTTCGTCCTCCGCTCCCTGGACGTCGCGAAGGCGGCGGCCATCGGCTTCGTCTTCGGGCCGGCCGTCAGGAGGTTCCTCGCGAAGCACGTCATGCCCCTGGACGCCGCGCCTGCGGCGTCCCCGGAGACGCCGGCCCCCGAGGCCCCGGAAACGCCGAGGCCTACTCCCGAGGCGCCCGACGCCCGGGAGGCGCCGCATCCGGGGCC
>JAIRZX010000278.1 GCA_031267005.1 Deltaproteobacteria bacterium | reverse complement strand
GGGCCCACCAGCACCCCCGCCAGGCCCGTGGCCATAGGGTCCAGGGTGCCCACGTGCCCGGCCTTGCGCACGGAGAGGATCCTCCGGGCGTCCTTAACCAGCGAGAAGGTGGACACGCCAGCCGGCTTGTCGAACAGCGCCAGGCCGCACAGCCCGCTGTCCGGCGGCTTGGCCGCCCGGGCCCCGGGGCGCCCTGGCCTTCCGGCGGGCGGCCCCTTTGGAACCGCCGGGCCCGCAAGTCCCGGCCGAACCGCGGGTCCCGCGGGCCGCGCCGCCAACTCGGCTCCGGGTGAGCCCGCCGCGCCGGAACCTCCGGCGCCGGGCGTGGCCGGGCCCTCCGCGCCGGAGGGGGTTAAGCATGCCGCGTCCATAGCCTGCCCGGACCTAGCCCGCGTCTTCCGGCAGGACCGAGGAAAGCCCCCCAAGGAACCTCTCCCTCGCCTCGGCGCAACTGGGGGAGGGGTCGGTATAGGCGGCCGCGAGCACGTGGCCGCCCCCCCCGTACCCGCAGGCCACCGCCCGGGCGGAGACCGGGTAGCGGCTCCGGAGGCTCACCTTCACTCGCCCGCGCCCGTCCTCCTTGAAAAGGGCCGAGAGCTCGACGCCTTTGACCGAGCGGGGGTAGTCCACGAAGCCCACGGCGTCCTCGCGCACGGCCCCGGAGCGCTCGACCATCTCGGAGGTGAGGAACATGACGGCCACCCTGCCCCCCCGGAAGAACTCCATCGTGCCCAGGGAGAGCGACAGGAGCCTCATCCTGGCCGGGCTGAAGCTCTGGTTCAGCTTGTTGTTGACGCCCTCCAGATCGCCCCCGAGCTCCACCAGGAAGGCGGCCTCCTTCAGGCACGCGGCCGTGGTGTTGGCCTGGGCGAAGAAGCCGGTGTCCGAGACTATGGCCGCCAGGAGCGACTCCAGCATCGGCGGGGTGAAAGCCACGTTCAGGGCCTTCAAGACCCTAGCCACCATCTCCCCCGTGCTCGACGCCTCGGGGTCGTGGAAGAGCCCCGAGCAGACGGCCAGCGGCCCGGCATGCACGTGGTGGTCAATCACGAGGTACGGCGGGAGCTTGCCCGACCAGCTCTCCGGGGGGTGGTCCGGCCAGACCCGCTCGGGGCCGTGGCAGTCGACGAAGACCACCAGGTCCCACTCCTCCCGCCTCACGTCCCTCGGGGCGTCGAAGGGCCTGTGGAGCCCGGAGGAACCGTCAAGGATGAAGAGGGTGTTGGGGGCTATCTTGCCCGATGTCCCCACCGTGACCTCGCGGCCCATGTCGTTTAAGGCCTCGGCCAGCCCCACCGCCGCGCCCAGCGCGTCACCGTCGGGATGGTGGTGGCCCAGAATGAGCACCCTCCGCGCCGAGGCGAGCCTCGTGAGGAAGGCCGGCTCCGGCTGCACGGGTTCCTTCTCTGGCACCGGGCAGGTGGCGCCTACCGAAGGGGCTTGCAGGGACATGGCGGACGGGCGTAGGGGTGCAGGGGGCATCGAGCTCACTTCCGGCGGATGGCTGGCCCGCGGGGCGGAACGTCCGCGCGGGCCAGGCGGGGTCCGGCTGGTTCCCGGACGGCGGGTGAAGGGTTAAGGGGAACGCCCGTAATCCCCGTGGGCTGGCGCGCCGAACGCCGCAGCCTTCTTCGTCTTCGCATTCGTCGCAATCGCCGTCGCCGGCTTAACCGCGATCCCCGCCGTCGGTATCGTCATCGCTTCCGGCGCCGTGGTTGTCTTCGGCATCGCCGTCGCCGTCGGCATCGTCAAGATCTTCTTCTTCGCCGTCGACGCCGTCCCCGTCCCCGTCGGCATCAGCGTCGGCGTCGCCGTCGGCACCCTCAAGATCATCTTCGTCGCCGTCGACGCCGTCGGCATCAGCGTCGCCGTCGTCAGCGCCGTCATCGCCGCCGCCGTCATGGCCGCCGGACGCGCCCTCCCCCGGGCCCGAGGGCATGGAGCCGACGGCTCCGCCGTCCGCGGGACCGCCTTCGGAAGGGGCCGTGCCGCAAGAAGCTCCGCCGGGCCCGCCGCCGACGCCTTGCCCGGCCCCGGCGCCGGGAGGCGGGGCGGGGCCGTTCCCGGCCCGGAGGGCCGCGATCGACTGGTCTTCGTTCAGAATCTCCATGACCCTCTGGGCGTAGCCCGGGTTCCTGTCGAAAAGGAAAACCACCTCCGGGGCGAACCTCAAGGACAGCTCTTTCGCGAGGTTGGCGCGTACGAAGCCCTTGGCCTTGCGCAGGGCCTTCTCGACCGCCGCCTTCTCCTCATCGCCGCCCATGACGCTGTAATAGATGTAAGCCCGGCGCATGTCGGGCGAAACTTTCGAGCGCGTGACGTTCAACGCCCTCAAACGCGGGTCCGAGACCTTGGTCACGAACAGGTTGGAGACGAAGCCGCTTATAACGCTCTCGGCCTTCCTGAGCCTCCGCTCCCCCATCTTCCCCCCGTCCCAACTAGTCCTGGTCGCCCAGGTTTATGCACTCCAGGCGGGAGTCCACCACCTCGGCGTCGGCGTTCTCCTCGATGAAGTCGAGCATGCGGTCCAGCACGGCGTTTAGGATCCTGGCGTCCGAGCCGCACACGGCGAAGCCCAGGACGGCGCAGTCGCGGGAGGCGAGCTCCAGCGGCCCGCTCACCTCCGAGGCTGCGGCGTTGAAGCGGGACTTCACGCGGCCCAGAAGGCTTTTCACGACCTTCCGCCTGCCCTTAAGGCTGTCCATGCCCTCCATGCGGAGGGATACCTCCAATACGCCGATAACCATTTCGAGCGTCCGCTCCCGCCTCCGGCCCGCCGCCGGCCGCGAAACGCCAGCCCGGTCGGGCGTAAGGTCCCCGCCACGCCGCGAGCCGGGCGCCCGCCGTCGGGGCTTAAGCCGTAAGGAGGCAAGCCGTTAGGGCGCAGACCGCCGCCGGGCGCGGTTCCTGGGCTTCAAGGCCGGGGCG
>JAIRZX010000269.1 GCA_031267005.1 Deltaproteobacteria bacterium | reverse complement strand
CCTCTCGTAGCGGGCGACGCCCAGGAGCGGGTAGTCGGAGCCGTACAGGAAGCTTCCGGCGCCCAAAAAGCCTAGAGCGGCCTTCAGCGCTTCGGGGTCGTAAAGGAACGGCATGGCCGCCGTGTCGAAGCGGACCGAGGCCAGGCTCTCCTTCACCTGCTTCCTTAAGGAGGCGAAGAACGGCAGCCCGCCCCCGAAGTGCGCGAGTATGAGCTTCGCGCCGCGGGAGCGCCTGACCAGCGAGTCTATCTGGCGGATGTCCATGGGGGCCTTTCCCGGATAGGGGTGGCCCACTGGCTCGTTCACGTGGACCAGTACCGGGGCGCCGTGTTCCCTGGCGATGTCCGTCAAGGCCTCCAGGCGGTCCAGGATCGGATCGGTCAGCCCCTCCTCGTAGACGCACAGCTCCCCCAGCCCGAAGCCTCCCTGCTCCAGGAACCATCTGGCGTGCCTTTCGGCGAAGGGGGCGCGGGGGTCGAAGGCGGCCAGGGGGTAGAGCCTGTCCGGGTAGCGGGCGCACTCATCCAGGAGCCACCCGTTGAAGCGCAACGCGGCCTGCTCCCCCGCGAAGGGGAAGCCGCCCGCCAGCGCCTTGTCGACGCGGCCCTCGTCCATGGCCCCCAAGAGCTCGGAGGTGCCGTGCATCCTGGCCGCGCCGTCGCCGTACAGGAGCTCCAAGGCGGGCTCGCCTTTAAGCGCGGCCTTACGGTCCGCCAGGACGTAGGGGGGCGTCAGGTGGGTGTGGACGTCTATTCTCATTTTTCCGCGGAAGGATTGCGCTGGAACGGCTGCCGTCCGGACGTCCGGGGCCGGGGCCTGGGCCGGGGCGGAAAGGCGCCGGTCCGGGGGCGGGCCGCGCGGCCCGCTAGGGAAAGACCCGCCCTCCCGATCGGGGGCGGCGTGGGCCTGCAAGGCACTGGCGCCCGACGGGCGGGGGAAAGAGGCTCGCTAAGGATAAAGACGGGAAATTCCGGGAAAGGGGTGCCGGGTGCCCTCTTAAGGATCGTAGCGGGGAAGGCGGGGAGGGCGGGGCTGGTTCCGCGCCGGGCGAAGGCGCCTGCGGGCGGGGAGGGCCAAAGCGGGCCGCAGGGCCAGCGCGGGCCCCGGGGCCGTCGGGCCTTACTCCAGGACGGCGAGTACCGAGTCGGCTTCCACGGGCTCGCCTTCCTTCACAAGGAGGGACTTTACCGTGCAGTCGGAGGGGGCGGCCACCGGGATCTCCATCTTCATGGCTTCCATGATGATGAGCTCGTCGTCGGCCGCGACCTTGTCGCCTTCCTTGACGAGGATCTTCCATATGTTTCCGCTCATGGGCGCCAGGAGGTCAGCCATAGTTATTTCCTTAGGCCTCACTCCCCTCGAGCGGGGAAAGGCGCGTGGGTTTCAAGCCGAGAGCCGGTCTCGGGCCCTATGAAACTGTAAAGCCGTCAAAAAGTCAAGCCCCGGGCGGCTCCCCAACCCTACGGGGCGTTTGGGGGGCTAGCGCGGCCAGCGCGGGTTTATTAGGGGATTCCCTTGAGCGGTATGGCTCGTCAGTGCGCGGCAGGAGACGCGCGGAAGCCGAGCGCGCGGGCGGAAGGAAGCCGAGCGCGCGGGCGGAAGGATGGCGAGCGCGAGGGAGGGGAAAAACCGAGGACCAGTGATTTGGGCGCAAGCTTACGAACCTGCGGCCGTTGCTGGGACGGTAGTTGCGAAGGCTTCTGCGGCCGCGGCGGTGCCCGCGATCGAATGAAGGCTCGCGTTTTTTAAAGCGGGGTAGTGTGCAGTGACAGGCGCCAGCAAGGAAGCGGAAGAGGACAACTGGGTGATTTAACTGGCGGGCAAGTGGCGGTAAAGGCGAGTTGGAAAGGAGGCGTTGAGGCGAGCGGGCGAGGGGGCGTAAAGGAGCGCGGGAATGGGCGCGATGAGGCGGGCGGCCAAGGGAGCGTTCAAGGGGGCGCGGCTGGCGTCGGGGGCGCCGGCGAGGGTCGGCCCCGGGCGGGCGAGGGGTTGCTGGCGCGCGGCAGCGATTGTCATTGACAAGCGCGGTGGCGGGGCGGATCGTCATGTGTTAATAGAAAATTACGCCCCGGGTTTTCGGGAAGCGGCGGAATTCGGGCTCCTGCGGCCCCGGCTCGTTCGCTTCCGGCCTGGGGGCCCGTATAATGCCTCGGCCAGGCTTCCGCCCTCGCCAGGTCCCGCGGGCGGAGTCCCGGCCGCTACCTTCCGGCCGCTATCTTCCGGATCGCTACCTTCCGGCCGCTACCTTCCGGCCGTTGTCGCCTGGCCGTTTCAAACCGACCGTCGTCCGCAGGCCCTTTCCTCCAGGCCCTTCCTTATAGAGGCCTCAGAAGGAGCTTCCCGGCGCCCGAGGCGCCTAATCGATCTTGACCCGTCCGCCCCCCGCCTCCCTGAGCGGCCGGGCGGCCGCATAAGGCTTTTACGTTATGGAAACAAGCGGCAACGCCGACGCGAGGCGCCCCTGCTCCGTGCCCCCGCCAGCAAACGCCCGGGAGTCCGGGCCCGTGCCCGAAGCCGCGGGCGCCAAGGCGCTCAAGCGCCGGAGGCTCCTGCTCGTCATGGCTATCACGTCCAACCTCTTCGGCAACATGGGCTTTACGGCGCTGACGATTGCCGCGCCGTCCATCCAGGGGGAGATGCACCTGTCCGCGGCTCAGGTGGGCTGGCTGCTCCTGTCCGCCATGCTCGCCATGGCGGCGTTCTCGGCGCCGGTGGCGAGGCTTTCGGATATAGTCGGACGCAGGAAGATTACCGTCATAGGCCTCTACGTGGCCGCCTTGGGGTCGGCCTTGAACGCCCTGTGCACCGACTTCCCGACCTTCGTGGCGGCGAGGGTGGTGACCGGCATTGGGCTCGTGTCGTTCTTCACTACGGCCACGGCCATGGTGGCCGCGGCGTACCCCAAGGAGGAGCGGGGCAGGATCCTGGGGCTCGTCATAGGCGCGGTGTACCTGAGCCTGAGTTTGGGGCCGCTGGTCGGCGGCTTCCTGGTGGAGGCCTTCGGTTGGAGCTCCCTGTTCTGGTTCGGGGCGGTGACCCTGGTGCCGCCGATAGTCTTCATACACATGGTGGAGGGCGAGGACCCGGTGGAGGACGTGAAGCTCGACCGGGCGGGGTCCGCGCTGTGGATCCTGGCCGTGGCGCTGGGCTTCACGGGCTTTACCTCCCTTGGCCACCCCCTGTCGGTTCCGCTTTTGGCCTCCGGCCTCGTCCTCTTCGCCCTGTTCGTGTGGAAGACCCTCAAGAGTTCCAGCCCCGTGGTGGACCTTTCGCTGTTCAAGGACTCCCGCCGCTTCAGCTTGTCCAGCGTGGCCGCCTTCATAGCCTACGTGTCCTCGTTTAGCATCACGATGCTCTTGAGCCTCTATTTCCAGTATTCCAAAGGCCTGCCTCCGGCGGTGACGGGGCTCATCATGGTCTCCCAGCCCCTGGTCCAGACCGTCCTTACCCCCATAGCGGGAAGGCTCTCCGACCGCTTCGACGCGGGGGCGCTTTCGAGCATCGGGCTCGCGGTGATACTCGCGGGGATACTGCTTCTGGCCTTGTTCCTGGACGCGGCGGCGCCGCTGCCGCTGGTCGTTTTGGCCATGAGCCTGTGCGGCGCCGGCTTCGCGCTGTTCGGCGCCCCCAACACGAACGCCATAATGAGTTCCGTGCCGCCCTGGCGCATCGGCCAGGCTTCGGGGGTCATAGCCGTCACCCGCCTAACAGGGCAGATAAGTTCCATAGCCCTGACGACCCTGGTTTTCGCCCAGGTCATTGGCCCCGGCGAGATAACCCCCGAGAGGTACCCGTCTTTCATCACCGCCGCGAAGGTGCTGTTCTGGATCTTCGCCCCCATGTGCCTTTTGGGCGTCTTCGCCTCCCGGGCCAGGGGAAAGGGCGAGCCCCCTACGGGGACCGCCCGGCAGCCGGGCGGGGACGCGCTGGAGGGCGGAGGCTGACGGCTTTGGGGGGACGGCGTCCTAAAGGGCGGCCGCGCCCGTGCCTCTTTCGGCCTGGCGGCCGGAAGAGGCCGGAGGCCTTGAGGCCGGGAGCCTGGTAGGCCATAAGACCGTAAAGGCCTGCGGGCGGGCTAAAGCCCTGCGGCCTGCAAAGGCCGAGGCGCGAAAGGACGACGTTTCGGAACGTCGCCGTTTTGAAAGAACGGCATTGCGAAAGAGGCGTTGGGCTCCGGCGGGCTTAGGGAATCAGCCATACGGGTTTAGCTGCCTTGCGCCGCGAACGGTTTCGTTTCTCCACTAGTGACGGACGTGCCGGACGTGCCGAACGGGACGCGCCGAACTCGGGGCACCGCGACACGACGGACGCCCGGAAACCCTTCCCGTAGAGATTTTGGTGCTGAGCATCTATCTATTTTTTATCAGTCTGCGGAGTTATTCCAGAGCCGTCCGTGAACTTTGGGACAATCCCGGGACTTGACGAACGCTTGAGGAACGGGCGAGATGGTTACGAAGGAGCCGGAGTCTCCGACCGTGTTTCTGTAGAAAATGGCGCTCGTCGAGGCGATGGTTAGCGGACTGTCAGAACGAACAAGAATACGGACTGTTGACAAATCTGGCTTGACGCTTTACAATTGTGCAATATGATAGTTAGGGTTGTGTCTTGAAGCATACAACCTAGGCAGTTTTACCCGTTTCCGAGAAATGCGATGCAGTTATTGACTCCCCGTGGCGCTGCATTCCAGTTGGCTAAGAATAAATTCCCTATGAAGGCCGTTCAATTGGCATGAACGCAATCTGCGTTCCTTGCAATTACGAGGGTAAATCCAGTGGAAGATTATCTTAAGCCAGAGGACGGCAGCCAGTCCCCAGGCGCGTCCGGCGAAACGAAGTCAGTTCGTCCCGGCAGCCAGTCCTTTTTGGAGTTAATTACTAAGAAAGCCGGCTATGTGGATAAAACCGGCATGATTCTTGAGCTTTTAAACGAGTCATCCGGCCCGTATTTTCTTTCAAGGCCGAGGAGGTTCGGCAAAACGGTCCTGCTCGACACGATACGCGCGATAGGCTCGGGAGATCGGTGCCTTTTCGAAGGGCTGGAGATAGCTAAGGATGAGCACAAGTACCAGTGGGATCCGTTTCCGGTGATTCGGATCGCGATGAACACGGTGGATCCGGATCCGGAGCGTTTCGAAACAAGCATGATATCCAGGCTGGTACGGATTGGGAAGCTTCACAAAGCCGAGATTGACGCTTCGGGGGTCATGGCCGCCATTTCCGGTTTAATTGAAACCGTTTCCATGAACGACGCGTCTTTCTATCCGAAAGACAGCGAATCGATTTATCGTTCTGGCCATAATGTCGCTTTGCTCATTGACGAGTATGATTTTCCCTTGCTCTGCAACATAAACGATCAAAAAAAAGCTAATGAGATCCGGATTCAGCTCCACCATTTTTATTCGGCTATCAAGGGCTCAAGTGATTTTTTGCGTTTCATTTTCGTGACTGGGATTACGAAATTCAGTCAAGCATCATTTTTTTCATCCATGAACAATGTTGACGATCTAACGCTGGATCCACGGTTTTCTGCTATATGCGGCTTTACGTTAGAAGAGATTGAGAAATTCTACGGGCCGAAGCTTGAATCGGCCACACCAAAATTTATCTCTACAGAACAACTCCAGCCTAATTCAACTCCAAAGGAACTTTTGGATAAACTTTTACATTGGTATGACAGCTACAGTTGGGACGGCCAGACACGTGTTTTAAATCCGTATTCCGTCAAGAGATGCTTGGATACATTTAAGTTCGATTACTATTGGTATAATTCTGGAACTTCTCTCTTCACCATGTTGATGGAAAGAAAACATGGAAATTTATTCAAGGTATTTGGCAATGACCTCTCCATCGATGAGCATATTGAAATCATGGATACTGAGAATATTTCAGACGCGTCTTTCCTTCTGCAGACCGGTTATTTAACTGTAGACAGCGTAGACGTGATCGGAGAAGGCCATAATAAAAGTTTAAAATATAATTTGAGAATTCCGAACCTAGAGGTGAGGTATGCGATCAATCATGAACTAGCGTTAAGATTTTTAGTTCCACAAGGAACGGACGATCCAACAAAATACCTAGCCATCAAAAAAAATGATTTATTATCTGCTTTCTGTTCACGCAATGTTGATGAGACAGAAAGGTTGTTATGGTCTATTTTTTCAAGTATTCCAAATATATTATATCATGGCGGCGCAGACAATATACTTCACATCATGCTTATTTCCTTGTTAAAATACGGAGATGCCTGGCCTTGCAGCGAGGTTTTTTCTGATGGCGGCAGATCCGATCTAATTTTCCAGATACCTGACGGAGGCTTTATCGTTATTGAGGTCAAACACGAAAAAGGATCTTCACAGCCAAAAGGACATGACTCGTCCATATCGCCTTACGCGCACGTTGGCGCATCATCGCTTCTTAAGGACGGGCTATTGTCAGAAACTGAGGCCAAGGTTCTAGACCGAAAAGTCAAGGAAGCATTTAATCAGATTATGGAAAGGCATTACACAAGGCCGCTCATGAAATTCAATCAAAAGATCTGCGCCGCAGCCGTCGCAGTGTACGGAACTTCCAAAGTGATGGTGCGTTTCGCTGACGTTGTCTGGAGAAACGAGATCCGGGAAGAGCTAGGCTGGAACGAGATGCCGTACGCAATATCGCAGGGGCCGCTTTCACAGCCATGACTTACTCGAACGTTTCGCCGTTACGGTTGCTGGGCAGCCATGGGGCCGACCCGCTTGAAGAGACCATCCTTGCTGTCAAGGCTGGACGGCATGCCGACCGCTTTAACGCGGCGTCGCTTTTGAACATTGTGAGGTCGGCGACGCGCGAAGGATTCCGCCGCAAGCCATATCTTCGCCAGCGGCGGCGAACTTGCCCTTTATCTCTAGAACTTTCCGTCTGCCGCCCTTTGTCCATACTGGGAGAATTGATTAATGCGGAGTCAGCCTTGCAGGCGGCGAGTGGGATGCGCATAAGAAGCGGGGCAAGGACTGTCGGCGGGACGTTTCGGCTGTTGCCGGGACGTTTCGGCGGTTGCAAGGAACGCCAGAATTCCGTCCTGGGCGTCCTTCTCTCCGGAAACTGTTGTTACGCCGGGAAAATTAACCCACAATGGATAACATCACCGCAGTAATTTTTTTGTGCCCGTTTTGTCGTTTCGCGTAATAAACATAAGGCGGAAGAGGGTTCGCGTTCTGGGACAGAGGCGGCAGGGCTTTCGCGCACGGAAGAAACGGCGACGGAAGGGTAGATGCCGTACAAACGCGCTATCCGCATAATTCCTTGCGGCGCGTTCCGGGCTTTCGTTTTCTCCCGCCTTTCTGCTAGAATCGCCCTTTCTGTACGGACCGGCTTCAGCGTGGGCCCTGCCCGGACTGAGGATGCCGGGTCGCGGATCGTACGCCTTCAGCCTGACGGCCTTAAGGGTCACGGCAGTCGTCGCTGAGGCGGCGCGGTTGCTTGAAATCCAAACTGTCATGGCCAAACGGCTTAACGGTCAAGGCTAAGAGGCCAAAGGCTAAAGAGGCCAAAGGCAAACTGCCGAGGCATGGCGGCGGCGCGAACGGTACCGGCGCGTAACTTTTGGAGCGGCTCTTGCTGCGGAAAAGGGGTGTGGAAGTGAGGCTGCTCGTCCTGGGGGACATATTCGGAAGGCCCGGCAGGGAGGTGATCCGCCAACACCTTCCGGGGCTCGTGGACCGGGAGGCGATAGATCTGGTAATAGCCAACGGCGAAAACGCCTCGGGCGGCAAGGGGCTCATGCCCAAGGACGCCAAGTCCATCATGGCCTGCGGGATAGCGGCCCTCTCGGGAGGGAACCACAGCTTCAAGCATAAGGAGTCTTTGCCCTTTTACGAAGAGGATTCGAGGGTGGTTCGCCCCGCCAACTATCCCGATCCCTGCCCGGGGAGGGGATGGACCGCCGTGGCGGGCCCGGGGGGCGAAAAGATAGGGTTAGGGAACATTATGGGCAGGACCTTCATGCCGTTCTCCCTGGACTGTCCGTTCCGTGCCGCTGAGAGGATCCTGAAGGAGATGCGGGAGGCCGGCTGCTGGACCGCCGTCATTGACTTCCACGCCGAGGCCACCGCCGAGAAGAAGGCCATGGGCGTTTTCCTGGACGGCCAAGCGGGGGCCGTCCTGGGCACCCATACGCACATCCAGACTTCGGACTGCCAGATACTCCCGAAGGGCACCGCGTACATGACCGACCTGGGCATGACTGGCCCCCACGAGGGGGTTATAGGCATGGAGTCCAAAGCGGTGCTGAATTCCTTCATTCTGGGCCGCCGCCAGAACTTCACTCCATCCGCTGGAATGGTCTCGATGCAGGGGGCCATAATCGACTTCCGCGACGACGGCAGGGCAGAGCATATCAGCGCGGTCACCTGCCCTGATATTTTCTCCGCCGCGCAGCGCGCGAATGGCTCGGGAGTCGGGGAGGACGGCGGTCCGAGAGAGGGCCAATAGGATTCTGGGAGGGGATGCCCGGAGGGGGACGCTTCGTCCCTGGCCGCTGGCGGGGGCGGAAGTTGCCTGAACTCCTGTTCTCGTTTAGGCGTTTTTTCCTTAACGCGAAACAGCTGCGGCTTCGTGGACGACCCGGCGGCCGAGAAACGGCCGCGTCCGGCCTGCTTCCGAGTCCCGGCCTCTTCCGAGCCCCGGCCTCTTCCGAGCCCCGGCCGACTGCCGCCGTTTGGCCCGTTGCCGTTCCCTGGGACGGAACAGGCCTCGGAGGAGACGGCCTTCGCGGTTTCGGCAAGCTTCAGCCTCGCCCCGACTCGAGCGCGCCTGCCTCGGCGCGGCCGGTCTCGGCCAGGTTCCGGAACCTCGCCACGCTGTCCTTCATGCTCTTGACGGCGCCGCTCTTAAAGCGGTCTATCTCGTCAAAGGAGTTCATCACGTCGCGGAAGGATTCCTTCAGCCTCTCTACCGTGGCCTCGGATCCGCCCGGGGCGAGGCCGTACCTGGAGGCGCCCTCCGCGGCGGCCGCCGCGGCGGAGTCGAGCTCCCCGAGCTTCTTTAGGGCAATCTTTTGGTTGTAAAGGGCGCCGGCCACGGCGGCCGAGGTCCTTAACGCGGCGAGCGTCACCGTGAGCGCGCGGTCCACGCCCCGGATGAGTTCCGCGTTGTTGCGGGAGACGACCTCCATGGCTATCAGGGCCTGGTTGTTCACGGCCAAGGTCTGCTGGAGGTCCAATATCCTCTGGCGCAGGGGAAAAAGGACGTCCTGCTCCACGAAGCGCACCCTGTCCGGATCGGCGCCGGAGCTTTTCGCGGGGGCCAAGAGCCTGGAGATCCCGTCGTCCAGGAGGAGCCCCAGGGCTATCTCGCGCTGGAGCTTCTTGTTCGCTTCCCTTACCTTGGACTGCTCGAGGAGGATCGTTATGTTGTCGTTTTTGAGCGATCCTCGGCCCTGGGCCATCGAGCGCGAAATTTCCGCTATCCGGTCCTCGGAGCCGCCGAAGCGCTTGAAATAGCTCTTGGCAGGCCGGAACAGTCCCAAAAATCCCTTGGAGTCGAAGTCCACGGCGGACGGGTCCAGCGCGCGTATGGCGTCCCCGAGCCGGCTGAGGCCCTTCGCGGCGAGCCCGCCGCCCTCGTCGGCCCGGCCCAGCTCCCCCGCGGAGGAGGCGAGCAACCTCGCCCTGTCCGCCGAGGCCTTCATCGACTCCGCCCCGAACCTCTCGACGACGTTCGCGATTTTCGTCCGCGCCTCGGCGCTGCCGGGGTCAGCCTCCATTACCAGGGCGGCGTTTTTCGCCGCCGCCTCGGCCAGGGCGGGATCGGACGAAGCCGCCTCCAGGGCGGCCTTCCTGGCCGCGTCCTCCGCGTCAGCGGCAGGTGGGGCGGCCATCTCCTCGCGGACGGCGTCGGCGTCGGAGACGGTTAACGAGAACAGGGCCATGGCGCCTCGCAAAGATGTTTTCCCGGGACCTTGAAGCGACCCGCCCCGGGCGGCCCCGGCCGATCCGGCTCGTCAGCGGTTCCGGGTACCGGATTCCGGAAGCCCAGGGCGAGGCAGGGGCGAGGGTGGGGGCCGCGGCAAGGGAGCCGGTCCCTGGGGGTCCTAGTTTCCTATGGCCCCTTTGTAGAACTTCACGTCCTTGATGAGTTCGTCTATCTCGCGCACGGCCGAGTCGCTGTCAGGCTGTTGCTGGCCGATGGTCGAGATGTCGGAGATGGCCATGAGGAGCTTGTCCAGGGCCAGGAGCGCCTTGTCGTTCTCCCCCACGAGGTCGGCCACGTCGGCCAGGACGTTGTCGTAGACCTGCTTGCGGGCGCGGAAGTCCTCCCTGGAGGTTTCCGGGCGGTTCATGATCTCCTCGTACTCCTCCTCGTCGAAGCCGTTGACCTTGTTGAGCACTTCCTTGGCCTTGTTGACCACGAATAGCTCGACCCGGTCCGAGGCGGAGTTGAACTTCGCGAACGCCAGCTCCGTGGGCTGGAACCTCTCCAAAAGGGCCTGGCGGATGGCTCCCTTCTTCCTCTGGAGCTTCTCCAGCTGGTCCACCATCTCCATCAGATCCGGGCGGAAGGTCTGGATGTTCGAGGACATGTACCCGTAGGCGTCCCGGATGCACTCCTGGACGGGGTCCCCGCGGGCCCCTCGCCCGGAGAGGCTCGACAGCGCTTTCCAGTTGACGGCGACGAAGGCCACGGACGCCACGAAGAGGATTCCGCCCGCGATTACCGAGTACAGCCCCGATCCCAGGAACCTTCCCAGGAAGGGCTTGGCGAGCAGGAGGGCGAACAGGGCGCCCACCCCTACGTCGAAGGCGAATATCTTCAGGGCTTTCCTTAGGGTCATGGGAAATCTTTGTGCCCCCGGCCGGGGGGGGCGCTGGCGGCTTGCGTCTGCCGATGTCGGGCCGTCGGTACCCTAGAGGGCCCTGCCAATGCGTGCCCTGCCAATGCGTGTAACGGGCTAAATACAGGCCCCATTGTATTTTTTAGGTCAGTTTTAGTCAATATTGGCGCCGGACGGGCGCCCGCTCGCGGAGCCGCAGGGGCCGTAAAGTTTCCGCAGGGCCCTGTTCGGTAGGGAAGGGACTGAGGTGGAATGGAGGCCGCCGTACCGGGACGGAAGGGAGGGTGGAGGATCGGGCTCTGGAAGGGTGCATCAGGACTGCGCTGGAAGAGTGGCATCAGGACTGCGCTGGAAGGGTGGCATCAGGACTGCGCTGGAAGGGAGCGGGCTGGATCGCGAAGGACCGGGGAAGTTACCCGCCCTTCCGTCCCTTGCCCTGGGCGGCTTGCCTTTTCCATATTGGCGCGGTGACGCGGAAGCTCGAAGGCGCGGTAAACGCCAGTTCCCCCCGGAAAGGCTCGAGAAGGGTGCGGCATAACGGAAGACCAAGCCCAGTCCCCCCCTTTCTGCCGCGGGTGGTGAAGAATGGGGCGAATATCCTGGCCGCGTCCCCGGAAGGCACGCCGGGCCCGTCGTCCGTGACTTCGATCGACCCCAGGCAGCCCTCCCTGGACAGGGTCACCGTGGCCCTTCTGGCCCCGGCCTCACGGGCGTTCTCCAAGAGGTTCTTCAGAACCGTCTCCAGGGCGTCCCGATCCGCGGCGAGAAAGAGTTCGCGGGGCCCCGGCGCCAATTCAGCAGTAAACATGGAGGGTTCCGGGGGGATAGCGGCGTCCCGGATTGCGGCCGTCGAGCCTTCCCCGGACTGCCCGGCGGCCCGGGGGCCGCCTTCTTCCGTCCCTGGCACGGGCTCTCCGCCCTCCAGCCCGGTCCCGGCTTGATCGCCCTGTTGCCTGGGCCCGGCCTCTTCGCCTCCCCTGCCGGTACAGGTCCTTGGAGGCTTTTCTTCCCCGGCAAAGCCGGAAGGCCCTTCCGCTTCGCCGCAGCCCATTCCCACGCCGGTTCCCCCCGCGCGGCGCTCCGTCCCGTCCGGTCCTCCGGCGAGGACGCCGGAGAGCCTCGCGCACAGGCCGCGGGCAATTTCCGCGGCGTCGGCTTTGGCGTCCGGGGCAGGGCCCGCCGCCTCGGCGCGGGCGAGGGCCAGGAGTTTCGAGGCCAGGCTCTCCAGCCGAGACAGATCCGAGAGGATGTTCAGGCGGAAGCGCTCGCGGACTTCAAGGGGCATGCCGCCCGAGTCCTCGTGGAGGAGCTCCATGGCGCCTTTGATGGAGGAGAGCGGGCTTTTGAATTCGTGGGAGACGCCCCGGGCGAAGGCTTTGAGGTAGTCGGAGCGGCGCCTGAGCTTCTCGGCCATGAGGCCCACGGACTCCTCGAGGAGGGCGAGCTCCCTGGGCTCGGTAAGCCCCGGCCTCCTCTCCCTGAACTCCGGGCTCGATCCCTCCGCTACCCTCCGGGCCCTCGCGGCCAGGGACTTCAAAGGGGAGATGATCCGGAAGGACGCCGCGAGAGAGAGGGCCACGAGGAGCGCCGCCACGGCCAGGGACGCCCACAGGAGCCTGGAACGCTCCAGCCACAGGGCGGAGGCCGGATCTCTGGGGGACTTGGACAGCGCCACCAGCCCCAGGAGCCTTCCGCCCCTGAACACGGGGTACGCCGCCGAGACCCTGTAGGCCGCGGCGCGGCCCCCGGCCGCCCCTCCCGGCCCGTCCGGGGGAGGGGGGTTGAGGCGCAGGCGGGCCGTGTAGGAGCCGTCCAGCGCCCCCGCCACCTCCTCCGTCCTGGCCATGGAGAGGCCCCTGGCCTTGCCCGGCGACGCTACGGTGCCGTAAGGGTCCAGGACGGCCACGGACGTCATGAGCCTGGCGGCGGCCTCGTCCAGCATGGGCTGGACGCGGAGGGCGGCTTCGCCGGCCACCGGGTCCAGCTCGCGCAGGGGAGGCGAGTACAGCGGCCCGTCCGGGAGCGTGGGCGCGCCTCCCAGCGACAGACCGGGAGCGAGGGGGCCGGTTCCTGTGTTCCAGCTTCGGGCGGCGGCGCGCGGCGGGCCGCTTCCGGACGCGGTTGCGGGGCCGGCCCGAGAATCCGCGGCGCCCGCGCCGAAGCTTGAGCCCGCGGCGCCCGCGCCGACGCCTGAACCTGCGGCGCCCGAGCCCGGGGCCGCAGGCGCAAGGGAGGCGCCCGGGCCGTTTTGCCCCGGCATTTGCGGCTCCGGGGCGGCAGGGCCGCCCTCGAAGGCGGAAGGCGGCCGCAGGCGCGGCCAATTTAAAGCCGGGGGCTCCGAGCCTGTTTCCTGCAGCGCGCCGGGGGAGAGCCCGGAGCGGGCTTCGGGCGGATCCGCCGCGGGCGCGTTCCAGTGCCTCACGCCCCAGTCTGGGCCGGCCAGATCCGAGGCGGCCTGCGCGTAGGCGCCCGCAGCCATGACCGCCTGGCTTATGAGCTCGCTTTCGGCCTCGCGGAGGAGGGCGTTCTCGTAGAAGCGGAAGAGCCAGGCGCCGGTGACAGGCAGGACCAGCGCCGCCAGGTTCACGGCCAAAAGGAGCGTGGTGACGCCCGGGCGGCGGGGGCCGCGGGCCGCGAGGCGATCCGGCCCGGCTGCGCGCGCCCCGGCAAGCTTCCCGCCGCCGCGGTTCAGGCCCCGGCCTCCTCGGGGACTGCGGCGCCCGGGCCCTCCGCGCCCTCGTCCCCTTCCTCGCGGTCCATGCCCATGAGGGCGTCCGCGTATGCCCCGGGGTCGAAAGGCCTCAGGTCCTCGTAGGACTCGCCGATGCCTATGAAGATGACGGGGATCTTGTGCTCGTGGATGACGGAGACGACCATGCCGCCCTTGGAGGTGCCGTCCAGCTTGGTCACTATGAGCGAGTCCACGCCTATCTCGGAGTGGAAGGTCTTGGCCTGCTGGGCCGCGTTGCGGCCGGTGTGGGCGTCCAGGACCAGGATGGTCTCGTGGGGGGCGCCGGGCAAGGCCTTGGAGGCGACGCGTTTGATCTTCTTCAGTTCCTCCATGAGGTTGGCTTTGGTGTGGAGCCTGCCCGCGGTGTCTATGATGACCACGTCGGTGCCCCTCGCCTTAGCGGCGTTAAGCGCGTCGAAGACCACCGCCGCCGCGTCCGAGCCGGTGGGCTGGGACACGAAGCCGCAGTTGAGCCTCTTGGCCCAAATGCCCAGCTGCTCCACAGCCGCCGCGCGGAAGGTGTCGCCGGCGGCCAGCAAGACAGACTGGCCGGTCTCGGTGAAGGTGCGCGCGAGCTTCGCTATGGTAGTGGTTTTTCCCACGCCGTTCACGCCTACGACCAGTATTACCCGTGGAGGGTTTTCCGGCACGAGATCCTCCTGGGGCACGTCCATCAGGCGCACCAGCGCGTCCCTCAACGCGGTCTTCAACGCGTCGGCGTCCCCGAGCTCGTTGCGGTCTACTTTGCCCTTTACCTGGGCGAGTAGCTCCGAAGCCGTCTCCGGCCCCAGATCGGCCGTGTAGAGGATCTCCTCCAGCTCCTCCAAAACCTCTTCGTCGATGACGCGCTTGCCTTTGACGACGTTTTCGATGCGCCCGGCTATGGCGTCGCGGGTTTTGGACAGCTTGTTCTTGAGCCTCGCGAACCAGCCCTTCTTCTCCGGCTCGGCAGCCTCGGCGTTGGCCTCCTCCTCTGCCTTGGCCTTCGCCTCGGCTTCCGCCTCGGCCTTGGCCTCCTCCTCTGCCTCGGCCTTGGCCTCCTCCTCAGCCTCTGCCTTGGCCTTCGCCTCGGCTTCCGCCTCGGCCCTGGCCACCTCCTCGGCCTTGGCCTTGGCTACCGCTTCAGCCTGAGTTCTGGCCACCTCCTCTGCCTCGGCCTTGGCCTTCGCCTCGGCTTCCGCCTCGGCCTTGGCCTC
>JAIRZX010000258.1 GCA_031267005.1 Deltaproteobacteria bacterium | reverse complement strand
GGCGGAGGAGCTAATGAGCTTGACTCTGAAATGACAACTTCGTTTGTGGGCGATCATCAGAAGCCTGTGGAGTAGGGGGGGCTACCCAAAATTTGTCTGAAAATCACATTTTCTAATTATACTCTCATTTTACATGCTGCACCCCTGCGGATGCGCGAGGGCGGCGGGGAAGGCCCGGCCTTTCCGCGACTGGCGCTTCGGAAAAGCGTAAGCCGTACGATCTTGGCAGGGGGGACTTAGGGAACCGGAATTTTACCACCTTTTCCCGGGCAAGCCAGCGCGCCATGTCGCGCTCGCGACCGGAGCAGCAACGCACGGAACACATGCCGCAAGGCGAAGCCGGAAAGCTACAGGAAAAAAAAAGCCCCCTAAGCGCGCGAAGCTTCAGACTTTACTCCGCCGAGAAAATAAAGGCAAGCGCCTGCCGAGTAAAGGCAAGCGGCCCGCCCCGCTAAAGCCCGCGCCTGGAAAGCCAGCGCGCCCACGGCGACGCCTCGGTGGGCCGGCGGGGCTCCTCGGCGGCTCGGCCTCAGGATGCCGGGCCCGGTCCCTTCGCCGGAAGCGGCGCGGTCGCGCCGGAACCTGGAAAGCCCGGCCCCAGCCAGCTAACCGGCCGGCCCCAGTGCCGTCGGCAAAAAATCGGGCGCTGCGGGCGCCGCCGTCCCGGGCCGGAAGGGGGAGGACGCGGCTCCGCGGACGGGCTGACGCTTCAGGGGCCGTGACGAGAGCCGGGGAAAGAAGCTGGGGAGCAGTTGAAGCAGCGGAGGAGCTTGAGGCCTGGACTCCTTAGAGCTAACGAACCCTAAGGGCGCGACCGGCTCCCGAGCCCTGCCGGCAACCGAAGCCCCGACCGCAGCACGAAACCGAAGCCCCTCGGCAGGGCGGGCGGGACGGGTCCGCAAGGCCCCGGGCTAAGGCCCCGCGGGGGGAATCGAGGGCGGAGGCGGGCACGGGCGGTACGCGCCTGGCCGGGGCCGGAGGCAGGCCGATGCCGCTTGGCGTCCCGGCCGTGTCCGGAAAGGCCGTTATCCGCTCCGTCGGGTCGGGCCAGGGGCGCTCCGGGTCGGCCCAGGGGCGCTCCGGGAAGCGCGGCTTGACGGAAGGCGGTAAATGGGGTAAAGAATGGCGTCCCCGCAACGCCTTATTCCCGGCGCCGTCCCTTAAGCCGAGAGCGCCGCCGCGCCGCCTGACACCGGGAGTTTTCCGCGCCCGCCCCGGCAGCTTTTTTTTCCCGGGCGCTTAAGCTCCCCCCCGCCGCTCCGGAACGCCGCCAGCCGGGCCGCGGGGAGGGAAGCAAAAGGCTCTGGAGCCCTCGCCCGCTCACATGAAAGACGAAGTCAACCATAAGATCAACCGAAACCTTATCGCCGAGTATTACCGGGGCAGCTCCTACCTTCAGGCGCAAGACTTTTCGATGGCCAGGGCCGTCCTGGAGCCCAGCTACGAGGAGGCGATAAGGACGCTCGGCCCTGACGACCCGCTCACCTTGACGATCGCGCACGGCCTGGGCTTCGCCTTAACAGCCCTGAAGGACCACGCCCGGGCGAAGGCCATCCACTCGAAGAACCTGGAGGCCCTCACGAGGCTCAACGGGCCGGACGATACGGACACTCTCGACGAAATGCTGCTCCTTGCCCTCGCCTTTTTCGCGGGCGCCGAAGTCGAGGAAGCCAAGCAGCTGCTCTTAAAGC
Organism: Deltaproteobacteria bacterium; assembly: GCA_031267005.1. GTDB lineage: Bacteria > Desulfobacterota > Desulfarculia > Adiutricales > Adiutricaceae > JAIRZX01. Next base: position 1,594 of record JAIRZX010000258.1, on the reverse strand, counting down.
TCCTCGACGCCTCCGAGAGGGTGCGCGGCCGCGACCACCCCTTGACGCTCCAGGTCACTGGATGCCTCGCGCACGTCTTCGAGAAGGCGGGCGAGCTCGACGCCGCGCTGTCCATGGCAGAACGGACCCTCGAGGCGCGGAGGAGAGTCCTGGGCAAGGGCCACCCCGATTACCGCTTGTCGGTGGAGACCCTGGCCGACGTCAAGGCCGCCATAGCCGACGAGGCCAGGAGGAAAAAGCGGGCCTCAAGCTCCTCCAAAAACTCCTGGAAGATCCTGAGGCACCGTTACGCACCGGGCGGCAGGCGCTACGAGCACCGCTGCCGCCAGGGGGAGTATTTCGTCGACCCCCATCAGGCGATCCTGGGAAGCTTGGCCGCGAGCGGGGAGGAGACCGAGGCCGGCTTACGGGCCGGGCGCCGCGAAGCGGAGGACCTCCGCGAGGAGCTGGCGCGGAACACCGCGAGCCTGGGCCCGTCCCACCCCGACTCCCTCCGCGCCAGGCTCACCCTGGCCGTAACGCTCAGCCTCTCGGACGAACTGGAGGAGGCGAGGGACCATTACGTTTGGGCGATGGCATATTCGATTCGGGAAATGGGGACCGGTATGCCTCCGGATGTGCTTTCCCTCTGCGGGCTGTCGAGTTTGTTCACCACGGCGGGAGACCCCGCCGCGTCCGTTTTCTGCAAGAAACTGGCGGCAACTTACGCCTTCGCCGACGAGTCCGCCTTCTGGGCGTGGGGATCCCCCGACGACGCCGCGCCGGGGCTCTGGAAGGACGCCTGCATCGACATGTGCCGCGATCTCTTCGGCCTGCTCGGGGGCGAGAAAAGGGCCGGGGAGGCCCTCGCGGCCCTGGAGCTCCTGAAACGGGTGGAGTTCGCGGGCCATGTTTCCGGACTGGCGCGTTCCGCGGCGGGCGGGGCCGCGAACGGCGCCGTCCCGGACCCCCGGGCGGGCGCGCCGCCCTCGGCCCGGACCGGGACGCTGGAGGCCGCGTCCGCCGCCGCCGAGGCGGCTGTCCCGGCGGCCGTCGCCGCGCTCTGGGAGGGGACCAAGGACCAAGCCGCCTACGCAAGGCACGCGGAACTGGCCGGCCGCCTCGCGTTGCCGACCGAGGCCGCCCCCCAGGCGAGTCCGGAGCCGCCGGGCGGCGGCGCTGGCCCGACCGCCGCCGAGGCGGCGGCGAAGCCCTTTTCGGATTTCTGGTCGGCGCTCCAGTACAGCATGGGCGCCGCCCCGGGGCAGGGGACCGGGAAACCGGACGGCGGCGGGGGCCAGAAAAAGCGCCCGAAGCCCGCGAGGGGCGGGATGTCGCGCAAGGAATGGAAGGCCGGAAAGGCCGGGAGGGCCGAAGCGGCCGCCGCCGCCGGCGCCTCCGCCCCGGCTTCCCCCGCGGAAAACTACAGGAGGCTCCGGGCGTCGCTTTCGTCAGCGCGGGGCGGCGCCGCGCTCCTGTGCTTCGCCGCCGAAAATTCCGTCCTCAACGCCGGGCTCTTCACGCCGAAATCTTTCCGCTCGCTCTGCATTGAGACGTCCCGCGACGAGCTCTCCGAGCTGCTGGGGCGCCTCTCGAGCGAGCTCAGGGACCCCGA
>JAIRZX010000081.1 GCA_031267005.1 Deltaproteobacteria bacterium | reverse complement strand
AGCCGCCTCCGGGACCGCCGGGCCTGAGTCCGAAGCCGCCTGCGGGATCGTCGGACCTGCGGCCTGCGACATAAGGGACGGCGACGACGCGGCGTTAATCAGGTGCAACGACGCGACCCTGCTCGCGGGCCAGGCGGCCCCGGAGGGCCGCTTGCCGGCGACTGCGGGCGGGGTTCCGCCGGAGGGCTCAGGCGGCGCGCGGGACGGTGAGGGCGCCGGCGTGGAGGCCGGGGGAGGAAAGGCGGAGGGAGCCGACCGAGCCGCCCCGCGGCCGGCGGCCGGGGCGGCTGGCGAGGCGCGGGCCAAGAGCCGCTGCGCCATGCTCTCCGTCGTCTCCAACTCGGTTTTGATAGCGTTAAAGCTCGCCGCCGGGCTGGCCACCGGGTCCATAGCCGTCATTTCCGAGGCCGTGCATTCCTTCCTGGACCTTTTGGCCGCCTTCATGACCTTCGCGGCCGTGAGGGTATCCGGCGCCCCCCCGGACCACGACCACCCCTTCGGCCACGGCAAGGCCGAGAACCTGGCCGCCCTCTTCGAGGCGGCCCTTATAATAGCCGGCGGGCTTTACATCGTGCGTGAAGCCGTGCTGGGGCTGGCGGAGGGGCGCGGGCTCCCCTCCGCCGGGCCGGGCGTCGCGGTGATGTTCCTGTCGTCTCTGGCGAACTTCGTCGTCTCCAGGCGCCTTTTCAGGACCGGCCGCAAGTACGCCTCGCCCGCGCTCGTGACCGACGCCTGGCACCTCATGACGGACGTCTACACGTCCTTGGGCATTTTCGGGGCGCTCCTCGCCATACACGCGGCGAGGCTTGTCGACCCCGCGCTCGATTTGGGCTTCCTCGACCCCGTGGCCGCCATGTGCGTGTCCTTCTTCATAATAAAAACTGGCTGGACCCTGGCCCGGGACGCCGCGGCGAACCTGGTGGACCATTCCCTGCCGGACGCGGATTTGAAGTTCATCATAGACAGCATCCGCGAGGGCGGACCCGGCATCATGGGCTACAGGCGCCTGCGCACCCGCCGCTCGGGCCCCTTCCAAATAGTGGTAGTCGACCTGCTAGTGGACGGCCGCATGTCCGTCTCCGACGCCCACGCCAAGGGAGTGGAGGTGGCCATGGCGCTCTCCTCGCGCTTCCCCCGCGCGGACGTCACCTTCCACCTCGAGCCCATGGACGGCCACGAGGCCGTCACGGAGGGCGGCGGTCCCGGCCTCGCCGCGGTGGGGCAGGGCGGGGAGTCCACCACGGCGGAGCGGGCCGCGTCGGCCGTCTCCCCGAAGCACGGCGCTCCGATATGATCGTGCTCGCCCTGGAGAGTTCCTGCGACGAGACGGCGGCCGCCGTGACCGACGGCCGCGTGGTCCTCGCGGAAGCCGTGAGGAGCCAGGTGGACCTGCACCGGCTCTACGGCGGCGTCGTGCCCGAGATAGCCAGCCGGGCGCACCTGGAGGCCGTCGACGCGCTGGCCTCCGAGGTGCTGCGCGGGGCGGGAGTTACCCTCGGGCGGCTGGGCGGCATAGCCGTCACCCAGGGCCCCGGCCTTATGGGTGCCCTGCTGGTCGCCATGGGGTTCGCGAAGGGCCTGGCGCTCGCGTCCGGGCTCCCCGCTACCGGCGTGAACCACGTGAAGGCCCACGCGCTCGCGCCGTTCCTCGTCGAGGCCGCGCTTTACGCCCGCCCGGGCGCGGGGGTAACCGCCGGCGGGACAGAGCCGGAAGGCGGGGCCGGGACAGAGCGGGAAGCCGGGGCCGGGACAGAGCGGGAAGCCTGGGCCGGGACAGAGCCGGAAGGCGGGGCCGGGGCCGCAGCCGGGACAGCTCCTGAAGCCGGGGCCGTGTCCGGAGGAAGGTCCGGGACCGCAGGCGGGGACGGACCCGAAGCAAGGGCCGCGTCCGCCGGCGGGGCCTCCTCCGGAGCCTCCTCCGGAGCCAGGAGCCGCCCGGGCGCCCTCCGCCCTCCCCGTTTCCCCTTGGCGGCGCTCGTGGCCTCGGGCGGCCACACGAGCCTCTTCCTCATGGAGGACTTCCTGACCTTCCGCACCCTGGGCCGGACGCTCGACGACGCTGCCGGCGAGGCCTTCGACAAGTCCGCCAAGCTGATGGGCCTGGGCTATCCGGGCGGGGCCGTGATAGAGAGGATGGCGGAGCGCGGCGACCCCTCGGCCTACAGGATCAGCCGCCCCATGATGAAGGGCGGGTTCGACTTCTCCTTCAGCGGCCTCAAGACCCGCGTGGCCGACCTGTACCGCGCACACGGGATGGACGGCTTGCCGGACGGGGCCAAGGAGCTTTGCGATCTGGCAGCCTCCTTCCAGGCGGCGGCGGTGGACGTCATGTCGGCGAAGCTCGCCTCCGCCGTATCGTCGACCGGCGCGGAGGGCGCCGTGCTGGCGGGGGGCGTCGCCGCGAACGGCGCCTTGAGGCGAGCTGCGTCGGAGGCATGCGCCGGGCTCGGGGTGCCGCTCTACGTCCCGAAGCCTTCCTGGTGCGCCGACAACGCCGCGATGATAGGATTCCTCGGTTCCCTCCAGCTGGAGCGCGGCATAAACCCCCTAGCCCTGTCGGCCGAGGCGAAGACCCGCTGGAACGTCGAATGCCCGGCGTGAAGGGGCCGAAAGCCCCGGACAGCCGGTCGAGGCGCGGCGGGCCCGACGTCCCGAAAGCACCGGGCGGCCGGCTGAGGCGCGGCGGCCAGGGTGCCCCGAAAGCCCCCGATGCCCGTCCGGTTCCCAAGGGCCCCAGGGGCCAGCTCCGCGGGCTGGGCCTCGCCGCCGTCAGGGGCAGGAGCCAGAACTTTTTGAAGGACGCCGGGGCCGCCTCCAGGATGGCCGCCCTCGTGTCAGCCGAGGCCAGCCTGAACGCCGACGCAGCTCGGACGCGTCCGGACGGGCCGCTTCCGGGGGAAGCGGCCGTGTCTTTGGAAAGGGCCGTGTCTTTGGAAAGGGCCGGGCCTTCGGAAAGGGCCGGGCCGGGGGAAGGCGGCGGGGCTTCCGCCGGGTCCGGGAGGGCGGACGGGGCCGCCGCCTGGATACTCGAGGTGGGCCCGGGCTTGGGCGCCTTGACCAGGCCGCTTCTGGATCTGGGCCTCCGCGTCCGGGCCGTGGAGCTCGACCGCGGGCTGTACGCGGAGATGTCGAAATGGCCCGAGGCTTCCTCCGGAACGCTTGAACTCGTAAACGCCGACGTCCTGAAGCTCGCGCCCTCCGACGGCTTCGGGCGGGGCGTGGGTTGCGTCTGCGGGAACCTCCCCTACGGGATCTCCACGCCGTTCCTTTTCTGGTTCCTGGAAGCGTTCGGCGGGACCGTGCCCGGGGTCTTCATGCTCCAGACGGAGGTGGCCGCGAGGCTCGCCGCCCCTCCGGGCCGGAAGGAGTACGGGAGGCTCTCCGTGGCCCTGGGCTCCTGGTTCGAGGCGCGTGAGGCCTTCCGGCTGGGGCCAGCTTCCTTCCACCCGCGGCCCAAGGTCGACAGCACGGTCGCGGTGTTGAGGCCCACGGGCTCCCCTCCAGCGGTGACACCGGCGGCCCTTGGCAGGATCACCTTCGTCTGCTTCCATTCCAGGCGCAAGACGCTCGCGAACAACCTCATGGCCTCCTTCCCCAGGGACAGGGTAGCGGCCGCGCTCGAAGCGCTGGGGCTTGACGGCGCCAGGCGCCCCGAAGAGTTCCCGCCCGAGGCCTTCCAGCGCCTAGCCTTGGAGTTCGAGGACTTCCGGACGGGGGACGGGGAAGGGGACGGATGATGGGACCGGCAGGCCACGGCAAACACTTCGGTCGGCCAGGAAAGCCCTGAACCACGGGAACTTCGGTAATCCAGGGAACGCGGCGAACGCTGGGACGGCGCGAAATCTCGGCGGAACGCCGGGAGTGGCGCCGCCGCTCTCGCCAGGCCTATAATGCGCCTTTCCGTCTTTCAGGGAACGAGGATCCGCGCCGGGGCCGCAGGCGGCCTTGAATTTCCCGGAGCAGGCCGATTATATTGCAAGGCGGGCGAAAGCCCCCGGCGAGAGGCGCGGTGTGGCTGCCGCGGAGTTTGGGGGGCGGCAGGCGCCGGGCACGCCCCTTGCGCCGCGTCCGGCGCGTTCAGGAGCCGGACGGCCTGAGAACCCCTTCCACCCGCCTGCTCTGTCCCTCGCGGTCCCCCCCGGGTTCGCACATGTCGGCCCAGAGCCCGCCCGGAGCCGTACCGAGCCCCCCCAAGCCGTGCCGAGCCGTCCCTTCCCCTTGCCAGCCGCCCCGCCACGAGCCGCGCCGAGCCCCCCGCAAGCCGGCCCGACCCGTCCCTTCCCCCTGCCAGCCGCCCCGCCACGAGCCGTGCCGAGCCCCCCCCCGC
>JAIRZX010000059.1 GCA_031267005.1 Deltaproteobacteria bacterium | reverse complement strand
CCCGTTATTCCCGTTATTCCCGTTATTCCCGTTATTCCCGTTATTCCCGTTATTCCCGCTATACGCGTTGTACGCGTTGTACGCTCGGCCGCGATCCGTAAATACCGTCTCCGCACTGATATTTGCTGACGTATGCGCGGCCAGGCTTGCAATTCTTGATCAGACGCCATCTTCCATTATTTACGGCAAGCCCGTTACGTTTTTCCTCGGCACAGGATCAATAATTGTCAAAAAATATATCAATCAGAGATAACGGGAATTTTAAGCGGCGGCGCGCACCCCTAAATCGGACGTACTTCAGGATTAGCGAAGGATCGGGATAAACAGCGGTTCAATCTCCGATCCGGGTTAATCCCGCCAGATTTTTTTTTGATCCGATTGGGCTAGGTTCCTGCTGTGTTACCGCTGGCTTCTGAGCATACATCGGCCATCGCCCGCGCCTTCGGGGTTCGGCCCAGCAAGGGTTGTTTCCCGCGTCGGGCTGGGGACAGTCTTGCCAGGCGATGCCGGGCTATCTTCGCCTCCCCCCGGCCCTGGCATGGCATGGCATGGCCGGGCCGGGCCGGGGCATGCAGGGACGAATCCTGCAGGACAGTCGGCGGAAGCGGAGGCCGCCGTGAGCTTTTCTCTGGAAATCCTCTGCAGTTTGGTCTAAGATTGCTGGAAAACGTTAAGCGCCTTAAACCAGCCCGCCCCAAAGGGAAGCCGGAGCGGCTTCTCGTTTCGGTGAATGCCAGCAAGGCCAGCTCGCCAGCGCCAACGAGTTGCCCGGAAAAGTCCCCGGCGGCCAGCGGCGAGGTTAAGGACGCGGCCTTTACGTCGCCCTCGACCCCCGCGTCCCGCCGAGGAGCGCTCCTTTTCGCGTTGCCGCCGCCATGCGCGCTTTCGGCTTTCCCGTGCCGCATCCGGTCATTATTTTCTTTGCCGTATTCCGTTTTTTTTGCCATTCCCCCTTCCCGTTGTCCGTTCCGTCAGTCCTTGTCCGTTCCGTTTGGAACTTTCGGTTCCCACAGTCCTTTCCGGCCCCGCCTTTCCCCGAAAGGGCGGGAGGCTGCGCCGTTCCGCCCGCGCTTAACTCCGGGCAGCGGCCCGGCACCCTTCCAAGGCGTCCTAACCATGGGAAACGACCGAAGCCGCCTCGCGCGCCTCATTCTCCCCGCCGTAGCGCTAGCCGGGCTGGCCGCGGTCGCGGTTGCGTACCTCCTGTCGGGGGAGGCCACGGTGGAGTCCGTTCCGAACGCGCCTCAGGGGCCGGGGCACTTCGTCGTGGCCGTTGCGGTGGGCCCGAGGGAGGTCTTTCCGGAAGAGAACCTCGCGGTGGACAGGCTCATAGAGCGCTACGGCGAGGAGGGCTTGGGAGGGGTCATCAGGCGGGTGAGGCTCCCCGACGGCTTCGAGACCGACCGGGAGGGGGCCGCCGCCGCCATCCTTTCGCAGAAAAGCGACTTGGACGTGAGGGCCCTCCTGGCGGTCCCGGCCTTCCGGGGGAGCCTGGACGTATTCGCCCAGCTCAAGAAGGCCCGCCCGGACATGCTCCTTTTGGCCTACGACAGCCGCGAGGACCCGGGTCCCATGTCCATGTACTCCGATCTGACCGTCGATCCCGACTTCGTCCTGCGCGGCTGGTTTTTGGCCAAGAGCGCGAGCGAGCTGGGGGCGAAGACCGCGCTCTACGTTTCGGCGTCCAGGGACCTGGAGAGCCCCAAGGCGAGGAGGATGCTCGCCGTCTTCAGGGAGGCGGCCCCGGAGTTCGCGATCGAGCTTGTCGAGATCGACGCCGGGCCCGGCCTGGGCGAGGGTTCCGTCGGGGCCGCCGCGCGGGCCTCCGCCTGGGTCGAGGAGAGGTGTGCCGCCTGGACGGGCAAGTACGGTCAAAAGACGCTCTTCTACTCGCCTTCGGGCCCCCTGGCTCAGGCTCTTCTCGCGTGCGCGGCCAAGGGCGGGGGCATGTTCCTTGAGTCCCCCAGGCCTTCCCCGTACCTGCTTTTTCCGGAGATTCTGGGCCTCCCCGAGGACGGCGGGGCGGCGGCGAGGGGATTGGCCCCCGGCGGCTTCGTGGAACTCTTGAACGACAGGGCATCGCAGCTTTCCATGGGCGGCCGGCTGGGGGTCTGGCCCGTGTCCTTCGGGGGGGAGGTCGTCGAGGCCATGGGCGGGCTGGCGGTCAAGTCCGCCTCCGGCGGGGCCACGGTCTCCGAGCAGGGCTTCATGGGCACCCTCCTTGCCGGCTCCCCCGAGGGGCGCTGGACTCGCAGGGATCTGACGGACGCGGCGACGGGGAGGAGGATCAAGAAGCAGGTCATGCTCTCGTCGGACATTGACGTCCTGGGCGGGGGAGTCTTCCGGAGCGAGGAAGCCGAGGCGCCCGTAAGGTTCCGCTCCGTGCAGCCGCCCCCCGTTCCCGGGGACGAGGCGCCGTTCCTCATAGGCTTTCTGACCGGCACCGAGAGCCAGGGCGGGGACGACTTCCTGGGCGCCAGGGAGTTCGAGAGGCTCCACGGCAAGGCCGGCGAAGGCGGCATGGTGCGGCTCGCCACCTACGACGCCGACAGGTTCCTGGAGGAGATGCCCAAGACGGTCGAGCTCCTCTCCGAGCTCGCCTCCGATCCGCTCATGAAGGTCATCGTGGCGAACCAGGCGGTCCCCGGCACGGCGGAGGGGTTCAGGAGGATAAAGGAGTTCCGCCAGGACATACTCCTGTTCGCCATGGAACCCCACGAGGATCCGGGGGTCATCGCCGCGGCGGCGGACCTCGCGGTCATGCAGGACTTCCTGGAGAGCGGCTACCTGATCGTCAAGGCCGCCAAGGACATGGGCGCCTCAAAGTTCGTGCACATATCGTTCCCCCGGCACCTGGCCTTCGAAACCATGGCCATACGCCGGGCGGTCATGCGGGAAGCAGCCTCCGATCTGGGCCTGGAGTTCTTCGACGCCGAGGCCCCCGACCCGCTGGACCCCGGCGTGGGTTCGGAGCTGGCTAAGGCCTGGATAGAGGAGGTCTTCCCGGGCTGGCTCGCGCTCTACGGCGAGAGGACGGCATTCTTCGCCACCAACGACGCCGAGACGGAGGCTCTCATAAAGGTCGTGGCCGAACGGGGAGGGCTGTTCGTGCAGCAGGACGTGCCCAGCCCCATCATGGGCTACTCCGGTGCCTTCGAGTTGAACCCCCAGGGCTACGGCTACCGCTGGGAGGACTACATCCGCGATCTTGAGGCCAAGGCCGCCGAAGTCGGGGCTTCGGGACGGCTGGGCACCTGGGTCTACCCGTTGGGCTACTGCGAGTCCGCCGGGGCCGCCGAGTACGGGCGCAGGATAGCCATGGGCGAGGTGGCCCCCGGCGAAATCCAGGCGTTGCTGGATTCCTTCTCCAAGTTCTCGGGCGGGGCCAGCTGGACCGGATCTTTTTTGGCCGACAGCGCGAGCGGCAAGCCAGTCCGCAACTTCTTCCAGGTTTACCAGGACACCTACGTCCTGGGCCTGGGCTATTTGGGCCTCACCTCAGTGGAGGTCCCCATGAAGTACCGTCTGCTCGTGGCGGGCGGCGTCCCGGAGGAACCCCCGACGCAGGCGCCGCCGTCGGCGGCCGTCCCTGGGGGGACTGCCGGGCCGGCCGGGACGGGGGGGCCCGAGGGTCCGGCGGAAGCGGCCGGGGATGAGGGACCGGACGGCGCCGCGGGACAGGCTGTGCATTCGGGGCCGGCGGCCCCCGGAACCCCCGGAGCCGGCGGGGAAGGCGCCGGGCCCGCTCCGGGAACCGCGCCTTCGGCGCCCGCGGGCGCGGCCGAATAACCCGGGGAAGGTTCCTGGGCTTCCGGGGGCGGTTCTCGGGCTTCCCGCGTTGCGGACGGGACCCCCGGGCCCCGGTTGCGGGGAGGACGGCGGCCCGTTGCGCCGCCGCTTCCGGCCCGGCCTGACGGCTTCCTGCCGATGACGACTGGGCGCCCCTTTCGCCGGGGGCGGGCGGCTGGGCTTTTTTCCAGGCTTTTCGGTTGATTCCGCAGTCGATGGGGCTATAATCTTTCTTGGGTATCTTATTTTCCGGCGCGTCCTTAAGCGCCCCTCCGGCCTGTCGCAGAGCCATCCGCCGGGGCGGCTTTCCCGGGCCCAGCCATGCCTCGGCCCCGGGACGGCGCCTCAGCCGCGGGCAGGATCCTAGGCCCTGTCCGGAAAGGGCGGCGGGAGGGGCGGTTCCGGCCCGGACGCGGAGCGGGCCCGCGCCGGGGGATCAAGCTGGAATCCCCGTTCCCGGCGAGTTGCGGCGGGCGGCAGGCACTTAACGGTTCGCGGCCCGGGGCCAGGCCCCGGGAGGGGCTTGCGGCCCCGGAGCCACGCCCTTGGAGGGCGATGGCCGTCCGGGCGCCGGCCCGGTATGGAAGGCGCACCTGACTGATGGGAGAAACGTCCGCGCGTGCCGCGGGGAAGAGACGCTTGCGCGGGAACGAAGCGAAGCCGGGGCGGCTTGCCGGGGTTTTTTCAGCGGTAAGGCCCAGTCTGCCGCAGCTCCTGGTCGTGTGCGGGGCCTTCTTCGCGTTGAGCCTGGTTTCTTACTTCTACGTCTCCGATATCATGAAGCACCAGGTGGATCTCTACTCCAGGGCGGAGATGGAGGTGCACCGGAGCCGGATGCGGTCGCTCCTGTACGCCCACGAGTCGGCCCTGAGGCACGCCGCGGCTTTCGCGAGCTTCGAGGCGGAGAGGGGGGCGGGGCCGGAGTCCCTCCAGAGGCTCATGCACGAGCTGACCGGGGTATTCTCGACCCAGCCCGAGATGGAGGGGGTCTTCGTCTCGGTCTACGGGTACATTAATTCCAACTACCTGGACGGCAAGAGCTACATCCCCGGCGATCTGTTCTACCCCTCCACCGCCCCCTGGCTCAGGGGGGCGCTGGAGACCGACGGCATCTTCCATTCCCGTCCCTACGTGGATCCCGTTACCGGGGACGCCGTGGCCGCGGTCTCCACTGTGGTGCGGAAGTCGGACGGCGTCCCCATAGGCGTCATAGCGATAGACTACCTCCTGACGCCTCTGATCGACCGCGTCCGGGGCTACCGCGTCTCCGACAGCGGCTGGGGCTTTCTGGTGGACGACTCGTTCACGCTCTTAACCTGCCCCAACCCGGCTTACCTGGACCGCAAGCTCTCGGAATACCCGGGCTTCGCCTCCCTCGGCCCCGAGCTCATGGCCGAGGCCGGCCCTGCCCGCTCCGCTCCCGGCTATTTGCCCCCGGACGCGGCGTGGCCCGCCTCGGCGGGGGCGGCCGGGTCGGTGGACGCGGCTCTGGCCGAGGCCGCGTCCCGCGGGGGCAAGGGCAAAGACGGGGGTGGGGGCGATTTGTCCGGCCCGGCCAAGACCGGGGAGGTACTGGTGAAGACCGTCACCCTGGAGGGCGAGGAGAACATAGTTTTCTTCAGCACCCTCGAGAACGGCTGGCACATAGGCATCGTGGCGCCCTTCCGGTACTACTATTCAGAAGTCTTCCGCATGTTCCCGACGATAACCCTCCTGGGGGCGGCGCTGTCGGTGGTGGTCTGCTTCATTCTGCTGCGGATGAGCCAGGCCAAGAAGCGGAG
>JAIRZX010000025.1 GCA_031267005.1 Deltaproteobacteria bacterium | reverse complement strand
GAACTCGCGGCCTACGCCGCAGCCTAACGTCCGGTCGGCCTCGGATTGAATATTCTGGAAACTTCCGGGGGGAATCTCCCCGCCTTGACTGTATGGTCGTAAAAATGCCGGAAATATTAGTTAGTCCTCCGTCCATGACGGATGAACCAATTTATTCGTATCCGCGAAATGTAGCTATAATTTTAAGCAATAATTGAACCATATCCACGACAAACTTTATTAAATATAACGGTATCCCTGTCCTCCGTTTCCCGTCGTGCGCCTGGCGCCGCCGGGAGCGAACCGGAAACGGTTCGCCGGGACCGATCCGGAGCCGCTCAGTTCCGACAGGGACATTCCGCCTGAGGGCGACATTCCGTCTGAGAGCGCGTCAGCTTGCTTGGGGGGGGGCAGGGAAGTCATCTGGACGGACGCCACAAAATCGTCGGCCCCGTAGGCGGAGCTTTGTTAGTCAGGAAGACGCGGGCCGGCACGGCAGTTGTGGACCCCGCGTTGCCACGAGCGTCCGCAAGCCGCTCCGTTCGCGGCTGCCCTGCCGAAGGAGCCGGGCAAGCCGGGGGGTGGAAACGGGCTTGCCCGCGACGATCTCGCCGCAGTGGCGAAAGCTTCCGAAAATACTTTTGGGCGGGACAGCCTCCAGGCCCTTTCGGCCATGAGGCGACTGATTCTAGCCGCGGCCATGGCGGCTGACGTCGATTCTGCGGGATACCTTGAAGGAGAGGTTACAGCCATGCGCGTAGTGGCCAAAACCCACGCGGCCATGTTGGGCGACGACAGCCGCGAGGCCATGGCGTCGCGGGGCGCGCTCGCCTCCGTCCTGGTCATGGCCGGGAAAGGGGAGGAGGCGGGAACCATTTTCAGGGACCTGGCGGAATCCTAATCGGCCTCGCGGGGGACGGATAGCACGGATGTCCTTCGGGCATTGCTCGGCACAGGGCAGGCGCTCATGGCCAAGGTCGATTTCAGAGGGGCCTCGGACGTCTTTTCCCGGGTGCTGGCCGCCCTCGCGGGATCAGTCGGCGACAGCCACCCGCTCTTTCTTGGCGCGAAGAGCGCCCTGGCCTCGTCGCCGCTGAAGCACGGAAGCTTCCCCGAGGCGGCCGGACTCCTCGCCGAAGCCGCGAAGCCCGCGATCGGGTCCAGGGGCCCGATCGCCCCCTTCTTATCCAAGACATGACGGCTCTGGGCTTCGCCCTGGGAAAGATGGGCAATCCGGTTTTCATGCGGGACGCGCTGACCCGCCCGTACGACGACTGGGAGAGCTCGCTAGGGGCGGAACACCCCCTGACCGCCATCGCCGCCGGGAACCTCGGCACGGCGCTCGTGAAAACCGGCGGCTGCGCCGCGGCGATGCCTGTTCTGTCCAGCGCGCTCGCCGCCATGGAGAAGAGGCTCGGAAAGGGAAATCCGTCAACTTTGGGCCTCAAGTCCTTATACGGCATATGCCTGGCACAGTCAGGAGATTTTCAGAGATCGCGGGCCATGTTCCGAGAGATCATTGCGTCACTGGAGAGGGCGGGGGTTCCGGACGGCGGGGCCGCGCTCGACATGAAGGAAACCTTGACGGCGTCGAGTTACAGGAGCGGCGACTGTTCCGAAGCGCAGGAACCGACCTCGCAGGTGCTGGCGGCAAGTGAGCGCGCCCTCGGCGCGAGCCACCCTTCCACCCTCAGGACGATGCAGCTCCATGCGAATAATCTCTCTGGCGCCGGTAAAATCGCCGTTGCCCGCGACCAGCTCTGGAAGGTGCTTGAAATCCAGGGGAAGCTCCTTCCCCCCGGCCACACTGACATCACATTCACCCGGACCAGCCTGGGAATGATTTTGATCGGACTCGGCGACTTCGGCCCCGCGCGGGCCGTCCTGGCCTCCGCCCCGGAGGATGTCGCCGGGACGCTTGGGGAGGCGCATCCGGACGCGTTGAGGATCCGCCAGTCCATAGCCGCTCGATGATGTGGACAGGGGAGTACTCCGCCGCCCGCGATGAGTTCCTTGGGATACTGGAGGCCAGGGAGAGGATCCTCGGTCCGGATAACCCCGACACGGCCGACACGCTGGAAGGGCTCGCCTGGCCGCTCTGCGGCCTAGGGGCAATTTCCGGGGCGAAGGATCTCGAGCTCAGGGCGCTTCAGGCTTCCGAAAGGGCGCTCGGCTTCGACCACCCCCAGACAGTCTCGAAACTCGAGAACCTGGCCATGTCTCTTGACGGGGCCGGGGAGTACGCTCAAGCCAGCGAACTCATGGCCCGGGCCCTCTCGCAGCGGGAACGGGCCATGGGCGCCGACTCCCGGAGCGCCCTTTCCGGCAGGAGGAGGCTTGCCGTGTTCCTCGCGCGTTCTGGCGACACGGACGGCGGAAAGGGCCGTCTCGAGATTTCGCTTTCCGGCCTGGAACGCGCGCCGGGCCGCGACCACTCCGAGACCATAGCCGCCGCCATCAGTCTTGCCGCGGCCCGGTATCAATCAGGGGACATCCAGGGGGCGCGGTCCCTGCTGGAGCCGGCCTTGGAATCGCCCTCCAGGATTTACGGGCCCCTCAGCGAACTGGCCGCTCAGGCGGCACACGTCCTGGGAGTCGTCTGGAAGGAGTCGGGCGACAACTCACGGGCCGCCTTTTTCCTCAAAGTGTACGTGGCGTCGGCCCAAAGGATCCGCGCGGCCGTCGACCGCGGGAAGCCCGGCTGAGCCAGGGCTTTTTCGAGTCCAGGTCAGGCCGCTACCGCCTGATCTTCTCCCTCCTCATGAAATCCGGAAGAAACGACGAGTCTATGTCGATCCTCGATCTCATGAAGGAGGATGAGTACAGGACGCCCGACCCCGCCCCTTTCCCGGCGGGCGCATAGGCGGATGCCAGTTCCCCGCGGGATAACGCGACCCGGCTAGGATTAGGGCCTGGCGCGCGTACAGCCGGGGCCGCCGTCGGCGGCGGGTCCAAGGCCGGGGCGGCGCCGCTTGCGGGGGAAGCGGCGGCTCGGGCCGACGGGACCCGGAGAGACGGCCGCCCGAGGGGAGCTGGCTGGTCCCGGAGAAGGGACGCGGCGCCGTCCCAGGAAGGCTCCCGGCGGGCCGGGTCTCCCCGCGCGGCCGTTCCGTCGCCGGTCGAACTGGCTGCTTCGGCCGCCCTCTTCGAAGGCTCCGGCGAGGAGGCGGCATGGGAAACGTGGCTAGCCGCCGCCCTGCCCGGAACCTCCGTTGAGTCCGAGCGTGCGGATCTCGGGGCCGGAAGACTGAAGGACTGAAGGGAGTCTCGACGGGGCCGGGGCGGGCCGCCCGGCCGGAATCGAGGAAAGGGAGCGCGAGGCAGGGGACGCCTTGCGGGGGGTCATGGGGAACTGCCCGCGCTTCTGGGGAAAATCGGCGCGCTGAGCGTCGTCGGCGCGGACGCTGCGGCCGCGCTGGCCGACACCTCGAGGAAGCTGGCAGCCTCCCCGGGCTCCCCCGCCGCCATCTACGCGGTAGTTTGCCCCGACAGCCTGTTCCCGGCGCTCGTCACGCGTGAAGGGACCGTCACTCGAGAGTCCGCGTACACTTCCCGGGAACTCTGGCGGCTCGCCTTCGAGTTCAGGGCCTTGGCGGGAAACCCGGCAAAGGATCCGCGCCCGGCGGGAAACCCGGCCAAGGATCCGCGTCCGGCGGGAAAGATGCTTTTCGACGCCCCTATAAAGCCCCTGGAGGCGGATGTCAGGCAAACCGGCTCAAGGACCCTCCTGCTTTCGCTGGACGGGCCGCTTCGTTGCGTCCCGATGGCCGCACTGCGGGACGGGGAAAGGTGGCTGGCCGAGATGTACCCCTCCGCAGTCGTAACCATGTCGGCCATGAAGTTGCTGGGGAAGGAAGGGGCCGCCGCCAAGCCTGCGGCAGCCGCTTTGGGGGTAACGGCCTCATGGCCGGGTTTCCCCGCGTTTCCGGGAGTGGCCGCCGAGATAGAGGCCGTCGTGGGCGGCGCGGGTTGCCCCGGGGCCATGGAAGGGAAAAGTTTCCCCGACGCCGCCTTCGACCGGGCGACGTTCGCTTCCAGCCTCTCCTCGGGGGCGCAGGTCGTCCGCGTGGCGAGCCATTTCACCCTGGACCCCACCTGCCTCGCCCGCACCTCGCTCCTGCTTGGGGACGGCGCCAGGTTGAGCCTGGACGGGATGAGAACGTCCGCGGACTTCGACTTCACAGGCCTGGATCTTTTGACTCTTTCGGCCTGCGACACCGTATCCGGAGCCAGGAGGATGGAAAACGGGTTCGAGGCGGAAAGCATGGGGGAGGCCTTCCAACGCGTCGGCGCTTCTTCGGTGCTCGCTGCCCTTCTTCCGGTAGACGACATGTCCGGCCCGGAACCCACGCGGGAATTCTACCGTCTGCGCTACGCGGAAGGATAGGGACAAGGCGGAGGCGCTCAAGTGCGCTCAGATCATGGTAATGGAGGACGCGAACGTCATGGTAATGGGGGACGGGGACGCGAAAGCCGCTCCGGCACGGGGCGCCGCGTTAAGCTCTTTCGGGGCAGCGGCCGCCGCCGAAGCGGCGGAGGCCGCCTGGAAAGGCAAGGTTTTTTCGCACCCGTACGACTTGGCTCCATTCGTGGTCTTGGGCGACTGGCGGTAGCGGCCCGGGCGTCCGCTTAAGGCCGCAGGGAGCCGTCCTCCCCGAGTTCGCGCTCCTCCCGTTCCCGCGCGTCCCTTCCGTCCCCCCCGAGTACTCGGCTTGATGCGGCGATAAGCCAACCGAAACGCGGACCGGCGCCCAGACTTCCATAGCGGATTATGAGACGTGACGTTTCGCATCTGCCGTTTGCCGTCTTCGTCCTCCCCTCCCGCCTTTGCCCTTCCCGGGCGGCTTCGTTTTCCCGTTGTTTCCAGCCCGCCCGGCGGCGGAAAATCGGGGCGGACTCGATGTCCGCGCAAAAACCCAAGAATGCTCCGCGCCGAAGGATTGTCCCAAAGTTTATTGGCGGTTCCGGAACCGGGCCTGAACCCCCGCCCCCCCCTCCGAGCGGAGGGGGCGTAAAGGGAAACGCCGGGAGAAGGGCTTCCGCGCCAAGCGGCCGAGCCCCCCCGCGCGTACGGGGAACCAGCCGGACGCGGCACTGGAAACGCGGTTCCGGGGGCTCGAGCCTCAAGGATTTCCAGTACCCCGGCCCCGGCGGGCGCCAAACCGCGGGCCGCCCCCTCGGAAGGGCGAAGGCGGGCGGGGAGGTTGCCGTCCATGAAAAGCCTGTCCGGCAAGCCCAGGGCGAGCCCCGCCTCCCCGCGCGGGCCGTCTTCCCGGGCTATCGCCCTGCGGGACTGCGGGGCATCGCCCGGGCATCCCCCGATTTCGGCAGCGGGACCCGCCGCGGGGAACCTGAGAGGCCCCTTGTTCACGGCCAGGAGGGCGCGGGCGGCATGCCCCCCAGCATGCTGGCAAGGGCGAAGTCGTCCAGGAAGCGGCCCCGCCAGTTGAGGGCGGCCGAGGGGTCCACCCCGGGGCGGGCGGGACGCGGAAAGGGGTTTCGCGGCCTGGGCCCCAGCAGACGGCCGATATGAGCCGCTGCTGGCGGGCCGTCCCCGCCAAGAAGCCCAACACGGGCGCGAAGTAGTCGATCGCGTTCAAGGCGGGGTCCGGGGCGCCTTCCGGGCCAATGCCGCCGCCCGCGAACGGCGCCCGCTCTTCGGCGAAAGAGATCTCCGACCACCCCCGGACGCGGGCCTCCGCGGCCTGGTAATTACCGAAGACGCCCCGGGCCCACCGCGCCGCGCCGCGCGCGTGAAGGCGGCCAGGCACCCAGGGGGAAGCCCCCAGGCTATCTCCCTTGCCCGCCCGGGCCGGCGGCCGGCTCTGCACGGGGCGGCGCATTCAGCCCGGGAGCGGACCTCCGGCTTCCGGAACCCCGCTTTTTCCGGCCCCGGGCCCGGCGAGGCGTTTGCCGCGACAGCGCGATCCCTGCGTCCGGGCGTTCTGGCCGCGGCTGTCCGGCTGGCCCTGGAGATCCCCGTCATCGGCCTCAGGGGCGGCGAGGAGGGCTGACGCGAAAACGGCCCTGTCAGGCGAGAGGAGCCCGTACCGCTCGCGGCGTCCCCGGTCCCCGAAGAGCCCCCCGACGCCGCGTCCCGAGCGTTCCTCAGCAAGCGCCGAGTTCCGGCGGCGCCGCCGCGAGCTCCAGCGCCTTCGCGTCCGGGAGGGCCGGGCCAAATTCCAGGCTGCCGGAAAGCGACCTCCCTAACTGGCCAGGCGCGCCCGTGACGTGCCCGCCTCCCCCTCCCGTCCATATCTGTTTTTTGCGCCCCGGTCCATGAACCGCGGATGGCTGCATAATGTACGCCTTGGCTCGGCCGCGCCAGAAAACGTTTCGTGATACACGCCCGCGCGGCGGCGCGGCCCTTGAAAGCCGCGCCATGCCGCAACGCAGCATGCAGCGGCCTACCCGGCGCAGAAGCGCCGTAATGCCTTTCACGCGAAAGGCCTATTCCGCCGTCCCCCTTTGCCGGGCTTGCCTTCGCCCGGGGAGATCGCCAGTCCTTCCCGCGGACGGGCATTTCAAATTATGCCGAGGGACCCGGAGAAAAAAATCCTGTGGAGAGGAGGAAATTGCTGAAATTTCTTGACAAAGCAGTTTTGCAGTGCTAATGTCGGTTCACTCACGCATGAAAATAGGTGTGTCTGGAGCTATGGGCAACCGGTTCCCTCCCTCGGGGCGGGCGGAACGTACAGCCGGGTTGCCTTTCGCCGCCCCCCGCGGGAAGGGAGGGCGACCGTCCCGATTTCTTCCGTCCCCCGGCTGTCCGCTTCAGCGGTCGCCTCCGGGGCCTGGCTTCAACTCAGCGACCAGCAGGCCGCCCGGAGGGCCGTCTTCCGCCCGCCCCTTCCAGACGCGGCTTCTCCGGAGGGAATCGGGGGGTCATTCGCCCCAGAATCCGGGATGGAAAAAAATCTGGGCTTGGGCCGTTTTCCCCATTGACAAAATCAAAGTAGTGATTATACAATATGTAGTACCCATTCCTTTAAAAGGTACTTGCCTCCCTCGCCGGTTCAGCGGCACGGGCCCCCGGATTGTCCGGAGAGCCCGGCCTTCCGCCCGCGGCTTTCTTTGAAGCCCCGGGGGGCCGCCGCGCGGAGGATACTTTCGGGCTGCGCCGGGACACGCTTTCCGGCTTGCGGCCCGTCGCGGCGGCCCCGCCGCCGCCCGCCGCCCGCCGCCAAACGGCCCCCCCGCCGCCTCGCGGGGACTTCCCCCTTACCTCCTTTCACCCGGTCCGGCCCTCTTTCCAGCCGGCCTTCCGCCGCGCCCGCCAGGCGCCGTCTAGTTTTGCCCCCCGTCCAGCGCTCCTGGAGCAAACCGCTCAGGCGCCTGCTTTAGGTACCGCGGCCGACGCGCTCCCGCGCCAGCCGCCGGAAACAGCCTGAAGGCCCCGCGGCCGGACGGCTTCTTTGAGGATTGACTTGAAGGGGATACTTCCCCGGTACTACTCACAGTCGATGCCTTGCGGATTTTGATGGATGCCTTCCGCCTTTCCGTTTCCCCTCCCCTCACCGCCTTCCGGCGCCGCCGCGTTCCAAAG
>JAIRZX010000707.1 GCA_031267005.1 Deltaproteobacteria bacterium | reverse complement strand
CCTCTGCTTCCGGGGTTGTCAAGCCCTCTTCCCGGGGCGCGGAGGCCCATTAAGCGGCACCAGCGCGGTCCCGACGCCCACGCGCTTCCCGGGTAAGGAGCGGACCCGGAGCGCAGGTCGAAGCGCCGCCCCGGGGGACAGGAGCCGAAACGCCGCTTAGCGGCCCTCTGGACGCAACCCCTCCCCGCAGGTCGAGCCCTAACCCGCCTTTCCCGCCAATAGGCTCTCCGCCTTCCGCGTTGCGGCACTCACGGGCTTCACGCAGGGACCGGGTTCCCTAAAGCCAAGAAATGCGGTGAATACCCGACGCTCCCAGAAGTGCGCTGATACGCGCTGGGTGCCCTCGGGCTCATCAAGGCGCCGAGGCCATCCTCCCCCGGCAGGAGAGAGGTTCTCGCTCCCGGCAGGAGAGGAGTTCCCGGGGAGAGCGGGAGCGCCTGGCCGAAGGCGCTCGAGGGCGGGACAAGGACCTTATGAAGCGCCCTGACGGCCCTTTGGAGCGCTCCGATGCGGGAGCGCTCGGCTGCCCGGAACCGACGCTTCAGGGTCGGCTCCGCGACCCTGGGAGCCGCCGCCTCAGGGCCTGCGACGCGGCCCTGGGAGCCGCCCCCTCGTTCTCGGCGGCAACCAAACAGGGGCCGACGGCTCATGGAGGCAGAGCAATCCAGCCGCAATCATGGCGCGGCAAGCGTGCTGGCGGGCGAAGGTGGGGACCTTTAATGGGGCCTCTTCCCCCCTGACTTCCCTTCCCCGCTTAGCCGCCTTCTCCACGATTTGCCGCCTTCGCCCTCCCTGATTCGAAGCCCTAATTCGAAGCCTTGACGGTTATCCCGGACTCGCGGAGCCACTTGGCAACGTCGTCAGCGGAAGAATCAGCGCTGCGGCTGGGCACCGCGAGGCCCTTAAGCACCTGCGCGCCCTGGAGCTTGTTCTCGAGGGCAGTTACGCTCCTGGAAAGCCCGGATCCCCCGTGCGTGCAGAAAGGCGCTACGATCTTGGCATTGAAGTTGTGGGACTCGATGAAGGTGTACACCGGCATCGGCATGTCGCCCCACCAGATGGGGTAGCCGAGAATAACGGTCGCGTACTTGGACATGTCCGGGACATTCGCCGCGAGCTTGGGCCGAAGCTGGGCGTTCTGCTCCTCCTTGCCCCGCTCCGTGAGCTGGTCGTGCTCCGTCGGGTAAGGCGTCTCGGCCTTTATCTCGAAGATGTCGCCGCCTACAGCCGCGTGTATCGCCTCGGCGAGGGCCTTGGTGTGGCCCTCCTGGGAGAAGTACGCGACGAGGATGCCGCTTCCGGCGTCCGCAGCGGGCGGCTCGGCATCCTGGGCCGCCGCGGTGGCAGCCGCGGCGAAAAGCGCGGCCGACCCGACCGCAATGGCTAAGGCGCAAAGACGCGCCGTGTTGCGTTTCATGATTTGTTCTTTCTGGCCGCGCCTGGGTTAAAGAAGAACCCGCAAGGCGCGACGGACTGGTTGTTGGTGTCGGACGGGAAGCTGGAATCAGTTTTGAACCGGCCGACTTTGGGTGCCGCAACGTCACTGGACCGAAGCGACTGGGCTGGGCTGGACTGGACTGGACTGGACTGGGCTGGAACGGACCGGGATGGACTGGAACGGACCGGGATGGACCGGACTGGACCGGAACGGGATGGACCGGAACGTCCTTGATTAGGCTGGCCCGGAATATGCATTGAACAGTATAGAGCGGCACGGCAATGCCAGGAGAGGACGGAAGCGCCTGCCCGCTGCGGGCGGGACCGCAAGCGGGATCTCCCGCAACGCTGCATGGCAGCCGGTCCTGCCCGCCCCGGATGCCCGCGCCGCGCAGCGGCTGCGCGGGTCAGGACGGGCGGCTTCCGGCGGACGCCACAGCGAAGCGGCAGAAGGGGCGCGCGAACGGAGCCCGCCATCCCGCCGCGGGCGGGCCCGCTTCCCGGGCGGATGAAGGCAACTCTCCGAAAGGAGCCGCGTCAAACGCGCCAACGGCGGAAAATATAGCACTTGGAGTTGACTCCAAGTCAAGAGATTTCTTTTGGGCCGCGCGGATCAAGTACGCGAGCGAAGCACGGCTTGCCGGAGTTCGCTGTTCTTTGCCGGGGCCCAGCGCTTTAGAGGGTCCCCCGAAATCGCGCCGCCCCCATCCGGAACACCGCAAGGGCCCGCTGAGCAAGGCCAAGCGGCCATCAGGCGGCATCCAGGGTTGCAGATGCCTTAAGGCTGTTGATTTCCGTCGGAGCCCGGGGTAACTTTTCCTGACGCGCCACCGCGCTGGTCCCGGACAACCCCGGGCCGCCCTGACGCGGCATGGAGGGGCTGATGAACATCTCGGAGGCAGCGAAAAAGTTCGGCCTCACTGCGGACACGCTACGCTACTACGAAAAAATCGGCCTGCTCCCCTCCGTCGGACGCACGGCCGGCGGGGCGAGGGCCTACGGCCAAACGGAATGCGAATGGGTGGAGTTCATCAAGTTCATGCGTAACGCGGGGGTGGAAGTCCAAGCCCTCAAAGAGTACGTGAGGCTTTTCCGCCTGGGGAGCTCCACCTCCCGAGACCGGAAGCTTCTCCTGGTGGAGCAGCGCGCGAGGATAGCCGCCAGGCTGGCCGAACTCCAGGGCACCCTCGACAGGCTGGACCAAAAAATCGCGCACTACGAGACCCACATCGCCGACGCCGAGAAGAGCCTCGTGCCCGGAAAGGCCCGCCGACCCCCGCAGTAGCTCGCCCGCCAGCGGGCCAGGCCACCCCCTGGTTTTCCCGAGGCAGCCGTCCACTCCGGTCCGAACCACGGGGCCCTGCCACCGGGAGAGGCCGAGCTTCGCCAGCGGCCCCTCCGCATGACGACGCGGGCCCCCCTCCTGAAGGAAGGGGGCCCGCGTCTTTTCGGGCGGAGGGCCGGGCCGGCCCCGGCGTCCGGGCTGGGAGGCCGGGCCGGCCCCGGCGTCCGGGCTGGGAGGCCGGGTCGGCCCCGGCGCCAGGTCTGGAGGGCCGGGTCGGCCCCGCCGTCCGGGCTGCGGGCCGGTACCGGTCCGGTCCGACCCCCCACCCCAGCATGGCCGCGAGCCTAGTTCAGGGCGTCGTAGCCCGTCTCGCAGGTGCGGATGCGCATGGCGGAGCGGAGATCGTAGCTGAAGATCTTGCCGTCCCCGATCTTGCCGGTGAAGGCCGCCTCCTGGATGGTCTTTATGACCTTCTGCTCCCACTCCTCGGAGGAAACCACTATTTCGAACTTCACCTTGGGAAGGAGCGAGACGTCCACCGTGGTGCCGCGGACCACCTCGGTGTAGCCCTTCTGGGTGCCGCATCCCATCACCTGGAAGACGGTGATGCCGTTCACCTCGATGGCGTTCAACGCCGACTTCACGTCCTCGAGCTTCTCCTCGCGGACTATCGCTTCGATTTTTATCATGTGCTGCGCCGCCTTTCGGTTCAGTCGAGCCCGTTGAAGGATGGGTAGGCGTTCTCGCCGTGCTGGGTGACGTCAAGGCCTACCAGCTCGTCGCGCTTGGGCGCCCTGATGGAGGTGAAAGCCTTCACGAGGCCGATGCAGACAAGCGAGCCTGCGGCAGCTACGGCTATGGAGACGAGTATCGCCACTACCTGCGCCCCGAACTGCTTGAACTCGCCGTAGGCCAGGCCCTTGCCGGCCGCGTCGTTTATCGCCGGGTTCGCGAAGACGCCGGTCATCACGCCGCCCCAGATGCCGCCGATGCCGTGGCAGCCGAAGGCGTCCAAGGCGTCGTCTATCTTAAGCGTCCTCTTGACGAAGAGGATGCCGTAGTAGCACACGGGGCCCGCTGAAACGCCGATTACGATGGAGGCCCAGACGGGCACGAAGCCCGCGCCCGGGGTGATGGCCACGAGCCCGGCCACGACGCCGGTGCAGGCGCTGATGCAGGAGGGCTTGCGTCCACGTATGACGTCCATGAGCATCCAGGACAGGAGCCCGCCGGCCGTCGCCATGCTGGTCGTCATGAAGGCGTGCGCCGCCAGCCCGTTGGCCGCGAGAGCGCTCCCCGCGTTGAAGCCGTACCAGCCGAACCACAACAGGGCCATGCCCAAAACGACGAACGGCACGTTGTGGATGCGGTAGGAGAAGTGCTCGTAGCCCTCGCGGCGGCCCAGGAGCAGGCACAGGACCAGGCCGGACACGCCGGAACTTATATGCACCACGTTCCCGCCCGCGAAGTCGATGGAGCCCAGCCCGTCCCCGCCAAGGATCCCGCCCTGGCCCCAGACCATGTGGGCCAGCGGGTAATAGACGATTATGGACCAGAAAACGATGAACAGGAACAGCGCCCCGAACTTCATCCTGCCGGACACGGCCCCGGTGATGATGGCGGGGGTGATGAGCGCGAACATCATCTGGAACGCCGCGAACGACAGCCCGGTGATGTTGTCGGCGTAGGGGGACGGGGCGTCCATGGACAGGGTCCTCAGCCCCACGTCCTGGAGCGAGCCTATGACGCCCAGGCTGTTGCCGGTGAAGGCCAGCGAGTACCCGAACAGCACCCACATAATCATGCCGGTGCCCAGGATGAAGACGCAGGCCATCATGTTGTTGACGACGTTCTTGCGCCGCCCGAGCCCGCCGTAAAAGAAGCCCAGCCCCGGCGTCATGATGAACACGAGCGCGGCCGAGGCCAGGACGAAGGCGGTGTCGCCGGAATTTACCATGTTTAAGCGTACCTCCGAAAAATGAGTGGTGGATTTCTGGAATGCCTGGGGGGCGGCTCCCGCCTAGGCCCCCGCCGCCCGGCGCCGGGGGGGGGGGCGGGGGCGGCCTGGAAAGGATTTCGGAATTAGCCGGCGGGAGGGGGGGGCGCAAAGGCGCTGGCTCAGGGGCCCGCCGCCTTGGCCTCGCGGAGAAGGCCCTGGCGCTCGATGAAGCCTGCCACCTCGGACGCGCCCTCCCCCGTCTTGAGGCAACAGAAAACGAAAGGTCGCCCCCCGCGCATGGCCCCGGCGTCCCGGCCCATGACCTCCAGGGAGGCCCCCACGGCCCCGGCCAGATCGGTCTTGTTGATGACCAGCAGATCGGAGCGGCAGACGGCAGGCCCCCCCTTGCGGGGGATCTTGTCGCCTCCGGCCACGTCTATCACGTAGACGGACAGGTCGGCCAGCTCCGGGCTGAAGGTCGCGGAGAGGTTGTCCCCCCCGCTTTCCACGAACAGGAGCTCCAGGCCTGGGAAGCGCCTCTGCATTTCGGCCGCCGCGCCCAGGTTCATCGAAGCGTCCTCGCGGATGGCGGTATGCGGGCAGCCCCCCGTCTCCACGCCGATTATCCTGTCCCCGGGGAGGGCACCCGCCTTCAGGAGGAACTCCGCGTCCTCCTTGGTGAAGATGTCGTTGGTTATTACCGCCGTGTCGAAGCGGTCCCTCATAAGGACGCACAGCCGCCAGATGAGCGCGGTCTTGCCCGAGCCCACCGGGCCCCCGACTCCGACCCTGAGCGCGTCCCTCCCGGTTCGCGCTCCCGTTGCCTTACGCATGCCCCGATGCTCTTCCACGGCTTCCCGGCCCCTTTCCTTTCCCCCGGCGCCTTCAAGCTCCCCGGCGCCTTCAAGCTCCCCGGCGGCTTTCCCTTCTTTCCGGGCCCCGCCGACACTCGCAACTCACGAACCCACCGGGCCAAGAGGCCCCCCGGCGCCCTTTCAGCTCCTGTACATCCTGAGCGGGCTCTCCTCGTGACCCGAGGAGCGGACCGCGAGCATGGGCGACGAGGCGCCTATCTCCCAGTCCGGGACCTCCATGGCCTCCTCCGCCGCGCGGGGGAGCAGATCCCCCATTAGGTCCAAGAGCACCCCCTGCGTCGCGTTCTGGCCGAGGGGGACGCTTTTCGCCGCGCACGAAGCGTAGTTCTCGACCGTCCCCCACAGGAAGGCGCAAGCCACCCCCCGCGCGTCCGGTTCGCCGAGTCCCAGGGCAGCCGCCATGAGCCCGTAGGCCGCGACGTAGCCGGCCCCCGCCCGCCCGAATCCCTCCGGGAAGGCGTCCAGGAGCCCCCTGGCCCCGAGCATCCTCATAACCGCGGCCCCCATCTCCATTTCCCCCATGAGTAGCTCCCTGGTGCCCTTCGCGGCGAGCGACTCCGCGTTCCACCGCGCGAACCCGGCCGCGTCGCGCCTCGCGGCGCAAGCGAAGCACCTCAGGAGCAGGGGCAGATCGCATGCGGCAGACGTCAAGCGGACCGCGTCGCCTATCCACGCCTTCAGGCTTTCGGCGTCCTTCACCTCGCCGGAGAGAATATAGGACGCGAGCCCGCCCGACCAGGCGAAGGATCCCGTGGGCCTCGCCGGGCTCGCGGCGTACAGGAGCTTCAAGAGGGCGCCGGTCCCGGGAAGCGCCGATGAGGCGTCGCGGGAACCCGCAGCGCCCTGCCCATCCGGTTTTCCCTCCTGGAAACCGCTCCCCGGGACCGCTCCCCCGACCTCTCCCGCTTCGCGCGGCCCGCCGTCTCCGCAGAAGCGAGGCCATCCGTTAATCCCGCCGCGCCTCCCGCCTTCCCCGCCGCGCCTCCCGCCTTCCCCGCCGCCATGCGCCACGCCTCCCCCGCCGCCATGCGGCCCGCAGTCCCCGCCGCGCCCGTGATCATGGACTGCCCCGCCTCCCCCGTAAGCACCGCCCTCCGGCATGAAAGGCGCGGAGATCCTGGATACTTCAAGTCCCAGGCCGCTCGCGAGCTCCTCTAGCACCGAGTCACGGGGGAACCTAACCGCCAGGGGGCGAAGCTCCACCTCGGCATGGCGGTTGCCCAAGTGGTAGGCCGCCCGGGCCAACAGCTCCGGGGTCGCGGCCCGCGCCTCGGAAAGCGGCTCGGGAGCGGCCGTGACCCTCGCGAGCTCGCCGGAAGGCCCGGAAAGGGCGTCCCCCGGCTCCAGCGCCGTCCCGCGCGGGAGCATTATCCCCGCCTCGCGCCCGTCGGAGAGGCGGGCCCTCTGCCGCGGCCTCCTGCGGGAGGCGGAGTCCAAGGCCAGCTCAACCGCGGGGCCGGGCAGGGGCCCGAGGTTTTCGGTGAAGGCGAGCATGGACGCTTCTCTGGGCCCGCCGCCTGGGGGCCGGAAATGCTCCGGGCCAGGAAGCCACGGCGCGGAAAGCCATAAATCGCTTGAGACGTGCGCTTTCTTGTAGCTTGAAACCCCAGGCGTGTAAACCTGGGCCCCTAAGGCCGGAAGGCACGCTTCGCCGCGGGCCCCCGCCGCCAGCCGGGCGCCCGCTGGCCGGGCCTAGAACAGGAAATACCTCTGGGCCATGGGGAGCTTCGCCGCGGGATTCGAGCGGGCCGGCTCCCCGTCCACGCGCACCTCGTAGGTCTGGGGATCCACCTCTATCTTCGGGAGCGATGCGTTCAGGACCATGTCGCGCTTCCCGAGTCGGCGGGTGTTGGAGACCGGAGCAAGCGTCCTCAGGAGGCCTTTCCCCCTGAAGCGACCGGCAATCCCGAGCTCCAGCGACGCCGGCGACACGAAGGTTACCGACGAGGCCGGGGCCGCTGGGCCGAAGGCCCCGAACATGGGCCGGTACCTCGAGGGCTGCGGCGTGGGGATGGAGGCGTTGGGGTCCCCCATGGGAGCCCAGGCTATGTGCCCGCCCTTGATGACCAGGCTGGGCTTGACCCCGAAGAAGGCGGGCTTCCAGAGCACCAGGTCCGCGAGCTTTGAGGGGGCGATCGATCCGACAAGGCCGTCCATGCCGTGGGCCACGGCCGGGTTAACCGTGTACTTGGCCACGTAGCGCCTGATCCTGAAGTTGTCGGCCGGCCCGTCCCCCAGCTTCCCGCGCTCGTCCTTCATCTTGGACGCGGTCTGCCAGGTCCGCAGGACGATTTCCCCGGCGCGCCCCATGGCCTGGGAGTCCGAGGAGATCATCGATATGACGCCGAGGTCGTGGAGAACGTCCTCGGCGCCTATGGTCTCCCCCCTGATCCTGGAGTCCGCGAAGGCCACGTCCTCGGGGATGGCGGGGTTCAGGTGGTGGCAGACCATGAGCATGTCCAGGTGCTCGTCCGCGGTGTTGGCGGTGAATGGCCGCGTCGGGTCCGTGGAGCTGGGGATCACGTTGGGCTCGCCTGCGACGCGGAGGATGTCCGGGGCGTGCCCGCCGCCGGCGCCCTCCGCGTGGTAGGCGTGGACCCTCCTCCCGCGGAACGCCCGGAACGTGTCCTCCTCGAAGCCCG
>JAIRZX010000700.1 GCA_031267005.1 Deltaproteobacteria bacterium | reverse complement strand
TGCTTCATAAGCGCCATGAAGCTCACCACCGCCGCGAACACCGTGATACTCCAGTTCACGGCCCCGGTCTGGGTGGCGCTTTTCGCGCCGCTGGTTTTAAAGGAAAGGACCAGGGCCCGCGACTGGGCCTTCATCTCGCTCATCTTCGGGGGCGTCTTCCTCTTCTTCCTGGACGAGCTCTCGCCAGGCGGCATGCTGGGAAACCTCCTCGCAATCGTTTCGGGGGTCTTCTTCGCGGGGCTGGCCCTGAGCCTCAGGCTCGTTAAGGACGACTCCCCGGTCCAGGGCATGATCCTCGGGAACTTCCTGTGCTTCCTGGCCGGGCTGTGGTTCTGGAGGGCGCCTTTCCCTGACGCGGCGGGGGCGTTCATGATAGTGCTCCTGGGCGTCTTCCAGCTGGGGATCTCCTACTGGCTCTACACCCTGGCGCTTCCCAAAGCCGGGGCCCTGGAGCTCGTGATGATTACCATGCTGGAGCCAGTGCTGAGCCCGCTGTGGGTGTTCCTCTTCATGGGGGAGCGGCCCGGGCCCTGGGCGCTGGCCGGGGGAGCTGTGGTCCTGGCCTCGGTTTTCTCCTGGAGCGTCTTGAAGGCCCGCGAGGAGGACCCAGCCGCCGCGGGAGACCGGGGCGGGGACGCGGACGGGAACGCGGCGGGGAAAGCCGGGGCAGGGGAATGAGCAGGCGGGGCAAAGGAGGGCGGTACTGAAGGCGGGGAAAAGCTTCGGACGGGCCCGCAGCGCCTGCCCCTGAAACCCTGCACGCAACCGGGGTGGAGGGCGAACGAGAGCGGCAGCCCTGCTTGCAACACGGCGGGAGGGCACCCGCTAGGGGCGGCCCTGGATGATATCCGGCTGGAGGGCACACGAGATGGGTAGAGCTGACTTAAACCCGGCGGGAGGGTTACCGTGATGGGGAGCCTTTTCTAAAACCCGGCGGGAAGGCACATGAAAGTGGCATCCCTGACTGAAACCCGGCGGGAGGGCGTCCGCGAGCGTCGGCCTTGACTGGTACCAGGCGGGATGGCGTCCGCGAGCGGCGGCCTTGACTGGTACCCGGCGGGAAGGCGCCCCAGTAGTGCGGCCCTGCTCCGCCAGGCGCCGAAACGCGGGGAAAGCTGGCTCAGGGCCGCAGGGAAGGCGTGGGGTGAGATACGGAGAGAAGCCCGCTAGCTTGCCGGGACCCCCCCGGAGTTAGGGGAACAAGGACATCGGAAGCTTCTGGCGGCGCTTCCGGAAGTCGATTGTTGACAGTCCCCAGCCCCTGTCTATACTATAGGCGCGTCGTAACCTGAGTGCGCGGCCCGGCCGGGTTGCCCGCGCGCCGGTCCGGCCGAGCTAGCCAGGGGGCCAGCCCCCCAAGTGCCTGGAGTAAAATGAGCCTCGATCCCTACAAAGTCCTGGGAGTGGACAAATCGGCCGGGCCCGAAGACGTGAAGAAGGCCTACCGGAAGCTCGCGGTGCAGTACCACCCGGACAAGAACCCTGGGGACAAGAAGGCGGAGGAAAAGTTCAAGGAGCTCTCCGAGGCCTACGACATCCTCTCCGATCCCGCCAAGAAGTCCGCCTACGACACCATGGGAAGCGAGACCTTCTACCGCCAGGGCACGGACGGACGGGGCTACACCGCTCCTGACCTCGACGCCACCGTCTTAAATTTCAAAGATATCCTCCGCAACTTCGGCGTGGCCTTGGACTTCGGCTTCGCGAACGAGGACGGCGGGGGGGGCGGCGACTTCGATTTCATGGGGAAGCAGCGCCCCCGCGGCCGTTCTTTCCGCGGCGAGCCGCCCCCCCGCCCTTTGAAGGGGCAGGATTTAGAATATCACATCCGCCTGAGCCTGAGGGACGCGGCGTTGGGCACCAAGGTCACCGTCAGCGTGGACGTGCCGGTGGCCTGCCCCAAGTGCGGGGGTTCCGGAGTGGTGACCTCCGGGTCGGGATTGCGCTCCTGCCCCGACTGCGGCGGCGAGAGGCAGGTCACGAGACCCCAGGAGCTCTCTGCCAAGATACCCGCCGGCGCCGTGGACGGCCAGAGGCACCGACTGGCCGGCAAGGGCGGCCCGGGAGAGCACGGGGGCCCCGCAGGCGACCTGTTCCTGGTGGTCCGCGTGGATCACGACCCGGACTTCAGGAGGGTCAAAAACGATCTTTTCACCGAAAAGCGCATAAGCCTCTACACGGCGGTTCTGGGCGGCCAGGCCGAGGTGAAATCCCTCACCGGCCGCTCCAGCATCAAGGTCCCCCCCGGCACCCAGAACGGAGGCCGCGTGAGGCTCAAGGGCAAGGGCGTAAGCCCCGCCGGCGGCAAGGAAGGGGATCTCATCGTGACCTTCAAGGTCATGCTTCCCGTAATGCTTACCGACGAGGCCAGGGACCTTTTCGCGCGGCTTTCCGAACTGGCCCCCGTCGAGGGGCTGGACTCCGGTGACTGACAGCCGCCCGCCCGCGCCCGGAAGGCGCGGCAGCGGGGAGGCGTCCGAGGGCCCGGCCCCGGCCCCCGCGAAGGCGGAGGGCCCCGCCGCGCTCTCCCCGGACGGGAAGGCGGCCTCCAAGCCCGGTT
>JAIRZX010000699.1 GCA_031267005.1 Deltaproteobacteria bacterium | reverse complement strand
GCCGTTCCAGCCGGGGTTTTCAGCGATTTTCGAGGTTGGCGAGGCCCGGGCGGGGGGAGGGAAGGTCGGGACAGGGGCTCAGAGCGGGCGGCCGGCATTGGAAGGTGCCGTGGATGCGGTTGCCCAACTGATACGGGGCGAAATAGCTAAGGCGGGTCCCTGGCCGCGAGAGTGGCGGGGAGGGCGGCTGCCTCACGATCGGTCTCTGCCGCCTCTGCCGCGTTCCCCAGACGGCGCCGGGGCAGCGTCCCCTGCCTTCCGGGCCTTTCCGGCCTTTCTTGGCTTGCCGGTCCCGCAGCGGGCGGTGGCGGTGGCGCGGGCGGGAGGCGCCGCCCGGAAGGAAATGGGGCGGAAACGCGTCAAACAAAAACATTTGCCGAAAACTTGATGTGGATCAGTTTATCGGCCTCTAATTATGCTAAAATACAGGCGCTTACCGAGATTCGGGCCAGGCCTGGGGCCGGCCCTCCAAAGCGTCAAGCCGCCGGGGCGGCATGTCCCGATCGGAGCGGTCCATGGTCAAGTTGCCGCTGGGTTTCAGTTTCGCCAACAAGTGGCTGTATGTCGGCTCCGCCGTCCTGGGCCTCCTCGCGGGGATGGCTATCTGGACCATGTACGTCTCCAGGTTCCCCAGCTACCTCGGCGACGAGCCCGAGACCTGCGTGAACTGCCATATCATGGCCCCCTGGTACCAGTCTTGGCAGGCCAGCAGCCACCGCCCGTGGACGACCTGCAACGACTGCCACGTGCCCCAGTCGGGCGCGGTCGAGAAATGGCTCTTCAAGGCCACCGACGGCCTCTACCACGCTTCCGTCTTCACCTTTTCCGAGCCGCCCCAGGTGATCCGCCCGGTGGGGGGCACGGACAGGGTGATTCTTGAGAACTGCCTGCGCTGCCATTCCCCTCTCGTGACGGAGTTCACGCGCATGAACACGAACTTCGAGGACATGCTGAGCGGCAAGGCGAAGGCCTGCTGGGACTGCCACCGCGAGGTTCCCCACACCCGCGTGAGCAACCTCGGCTCGGCCGTGTCCATGAGCGCTCCCCATCCCGACTCGCCGGTCCCCGACTGGCTCAAGAGCATGCTATAGAAACAAGACCCCGGGGGTTCCCATGTCCAGCAACCAGTCTTCAGTCTCCGCCTGGATTATAGGCGTCTTCATCTTCTGCGGCGTGGCCGCGGGGGTCGTGATACTGGGTTTAGCGGCTTACGTGGTCGGCGAGAAGAGGGCCGAGACCGCCTCCGTCTTCAACAACAAGAAGGTCGAGATAACCGGCATCGAGGCGCGCAACGAAAAGTGGGGCCTGAACTACCCCCGGGAGTACGAGACCTGGTCCAAGACGGCCGAGACGGACTTCAAGTCCAAGCACCTCGGAAGCGAGGTCCAGGACACCTTGAAGGACAGGCCGGCCCTGGCCGTCTTCTGGGCCGGCTACGCCTTCGCGAGGGATTACAAGGCCCCCCGGGGCCACTTCCACGCCATACGGGACATGCGCGAAACGCTTAGGACCGGGAGCCCGGGGGTCGGGGGCGGCAAGGACCTCCAGATGGCCAACTGCTGGACCTGCAAGAGCCCCGACGTGCCCAGGGTGATGGGCGAGGTAGGGGCCGCCGCGTTCTACAAGTCCGACTGGAGCGCGATGGGCGAACAGATAGTCAACCCCATCGGCTGCGCCGACTGCCACGATCCGGCCACCATGTCCCTTTCCATCTCCCGCCCCGCCCTCAAGGAGGTCTTCGAGAGGGCCGGCAAGGACGTGGCCAAGGCCTCCGACCAGGAGATGAGGAGCCTGGTGTGCGCCCAGTGCCACGTCGAGTATTACTTCCGAGGCGAGGGCAAGTACCTCACCTTCCCGTGGGACGGCGGCGACTGGGGCAAGGGCCCGGCGGAGCTCGAGGTGGTGACCGCCGAGCAGATCGAGAAGTACTACGACGAGACCGAGTACTACGACTTCGTCAACGCCGTCTCCAAAACGCCCATAATCAAGGCCCAGCACCCCGACTGGGAGCTCTTCCGCCAGGGCCCCCACGGACGCAAGGGCGTCTCCTGCGCCGACTGCCACATGCCCTACGTGTCCGAAGGCGGCCTCAAGTACTCCAACCACCAGCTCCGCAGCCCCCTGGCGGACGTGTCGTCCACCTGCGGCACCTGCCACCGCGACTCCGAGGAGGCCCTGAGGTCCTACGTGTACGAACGCCAGGACAAGGTGATAGAGATCCGCGACAGGCTCGAGGCCGAGCTGTTCCGCGCCCACGTCATGGTAAAGGCCGCGATGGACGCGGGCGCCTCGGACGGGCAGCTCGCAGAGGCGAGGAAGCTCGTGAGGGCCAGCCAGTGGCGCTGGGACTACGGCGTGGCTTCCCACGGAGCGAGCTTCCACGCCCCGCTCGAGACCGCCAGGGTCCTCTCGCTCGGCCTGGACAAGGCCATGCAGGCCCAGCTGGCCCTCCAGCCGCTCCTGGCCGAGTTGGGCGCGCCGCCGGTCGAATTGCCCGACATCTCGACCCTCGACAAGGCCCAGGCCTGGATAGGGCTCGACATGCCGGCCCTCCGCGCCGCAAAGGCGGAGTTCGTGGAGACCGTCGTGCCCCAGTGGGTCCAGTCCGCCAGGGACGCAGGCCGCATCTGATTGCGGGAGGGCCGTCGCGGCCCGGCCTCCCCGACCGATATTCCGAAGACGCCGGGGCCGCCCCGGCGTCTTTGCGTGTGGCCTGCGAAGGCGCAGGCGGCGGTCGGGCGGCGCGAAGGCGGTATCGTGCGGAGAGACGGTCGCGGGCCGCGCCGGGAGGGCGGGCTTGCGGAGCGGGCGGGGCCTCCGGCCAGCGGCAGCCGAGCCCGTTCGCCCCGTGGCCCGTACCCGCCTCCGGAGGCGCTCCGGCCGACTTTTAAGGGGCGTTTCTCCCCAGAGGAGCCAACTGATTTGCCCGGCGTTTCATGCCAGGCTATTTTCCAGGGCCGGCCCCGCCGGCCTCTCGATCGAGGACTGCCTTCACGCCCATGACGCCAATCGACCCGTTGTCCGGCCTTCCTGAAGACGCGGCCCCGGCCCCGGCCGAGGAGGACGCGGTCCCGGCCCCGACGGGTGAGGACGCGGACGCCCCTGACGGGGTATCCGCGCCTGGCGCGGACGGGACCCCGGAAGGGACTGAAGGCGGCCCCCCCGCCGCTCCCGTCCCGCCCCGCCGAAGACCCTGGGGGCTTTCCGAGGCGTTCTTGCTGTGCGCTGGCATAACGGCCGGAGGGTTCGCCGCTGGGGCCTTCTTCGGTCCGCCGGACCCCAAGGCGTTCAAGGCGCCTTTGAACTTCGCGCTACTCGGGCTCGCGGCGCTTCCCGGCTTCCTTCGGCTGGCCTTCCCCGCGAGCAGGGCCCTGCGCTTTCTGGGGGGCGCCCCTTTCGCGTCCGCGCTAATCTGCTTCTTCGTAGCCTTCGCTCTCTGGATGGGCCTCGTGCCGCAGTCGGCGCCCGGCCCGGGCGCGTCGGTCCTGGATTCCGGGCACGGGACGCTCGCCTCGCTGGGCCTTTTCGGGCTCACGGCCTCGCCGCCGTTCGCCTTCCTGTTCCTGGCCCTGCTCATGTCCCTTTCTGCCGCCGGAGCCAAAGGCTTATTAAAGCCCAGGAAGCCGGTCTTCGTCCTGAACCACCTGGGCCTTTTCCTGGCGCTCGCCGGGCTCGGGCTGGGGGCCTCGGACCGGGAGCGCCATTTCATGACCGTCTCCGAAGGCCACGTGGAGTGGCGGGCGGACGCTGCGGCCGGAGGCGGCTCAGCCCCCCCCGAGCTTCCCGTGGCCGTCCGCCTGGACGACTTCGACATGGAGGAGTACCCGGCGAGCCTGGCGCTCATCGACCGGAATACCGGCGTCCCGCTCCCGGAAGCCGCCCCCGTCACTTACGCGCTGGACGGCGCGGGTTCGGAAAGCCTGCCCGGCTTCGAGCTGGAGGTCCTGGAGTTCCTGCCCAAGGCCGCGCCCGTGGGCGGCGGCGCCTTCGCCAGGGCGGTCCTCAAGGCTTCCGCCCAGGCGGCGCGGGTACGCGTCCGGCCCTCGGGCGGCGGCGCGGCGGCGGAGGGCTGGGTGTCCTCGGGCAGCTCCATGGTGCCTCCAGCCTACATGGTGCTTGGGGAAGAAAGGGTGCTCGTCATGACCGGAGCCGCCCCGAGGCGCTTCGTCTCCAAGGTCAAGGTCTTCACCCGCGAGGGCGTGGAGGCGGAGCGCGAGGTGGAGGTGAACTCTCCCTTGACCGCCGGGCCCTGGCGCGTCTACCAGTACGGCTACGACACGGCGGCCGGGCCGATGTCGCTTTGGTCCAGGTTCCTCCTGGTTGGCGACCGCTGGAGGCCCGTGAGCAGGGCGGGCTTCGTCCTGTGGTTTCTGGGAGCGGCCGGGCTGGTGCTGTCCGGGAGGCCGGCGGGCAAGGCTTCCCCGGGGACCGCTCCGGCCCGCCGCGGCGCCCCGGCAGGGGAGGGGGCTTGACGCCATGGGCCATTTCCACGTGACCTGGACGCTGTACGCGGTCCTGGGGCCGCTGTCCGCCGCGCTGTGGCTCGCTTCGGCCGCGCTGGCGTTCAGGAGGCCGCGCGCCGCGTCAGCCCTCGTTCTAGCGGGCGCCCTCGTGACCCTGGCCTTCACCTGCGGGCTGTGGCTGAGCCTGGAGCGACCGCCGTTCAGGACCATGGGGGAAACCAGGCTGTGGTACTCGTTCTTCCTCCCGCTGTGCGGGCTCATGGCGTTCAGGAGCTTCGGGCACCCGTGGCTCCTAAGCTTCGGGGCGGTGACCGCCTCCGCCTTCGCCCTCGTGAACGTCTTCAAGCCGGAGATCCACTCCAAGGCGCTCATGCCGGCCCTGCAGAGCCCCTACTTCATACCGCACGTTACCCTGTACATCCTCTCCTACGCGCTCCTCGCCTCGTGCGCCGTGGGATCGGCCATGGCGCTGGCAAGGCGGCGCAGGGGCCTCCCCGACGAGGGGCTGGTCGAGCTCACCGACAGGCTCTGCCGCGTCGGCACCGGCTTTCTGATGCTGGGGCTCATCCTGGGCTCGCTTTGGGCCGAGGAGGCCTGGGGCGGCTTCTGGTCCTGGGACCCTAAGGAGACCTGGGCGTTCGCCACCTGCGGCGCCTTCCTCGCCTACATCCACCTGCGGCGCTCCGGCCGCAGGGGCACGTGGACCATGCTCGTCCCCCCCCTGGCCTTCGCGTTCCTCATGATTACCTGGCTGGGCGTCAACTACCTGCCCACGGCCCCGCAGAGCGTGCATACCTACTGACCGGCGGCCGGCCGGCGCCGCTGCCGCGCGCCGGGGGACGGCGGGCGGCGTTCCCGGGACCCCCCGAGGCCGGCTTTCCGGCGGCGGACGGCTGTCCGGCCCCGCGCCGGGCGGGCGCCTTCTCGCGGGCAAGCCCGCTCCCTCCGGGCGGGCGCCTTTTTCGCGCCCCCGCCGCCGGGCGGGCGGCTCCCGGCTGGCGCTGTCAGACGAGCATCTTTTTCCAGAAAGGCCGCGACAGGAAGCTGGAGTCCACGTTGCTTTCCATCTCGGCGTATAGCCGCCAGGGCACGGACATGGACAGGTACTTGCGTTGCAGGAGCCTGCCCATTTTGCGGCGAGAGGCCACGTCGGCCAGCCCGATGACGGCCCTGGGGGTTTCCTGGCCGGCCTCGTAGAGGGGGAGGGCTGCCAGGCTCGCGCATCCCGAGGCGAGGGGGACGCGGACGTTGTCCAGTCCCGGGCGGGCGAAGTTGGCGAGCACGACCAGGGCCGAGAGCTGCAGCGCGTCCGCGAGCATCAGCGCCACCTTGGGCGGACGGGACGCGTCCGCCGCGACGATGGGCCTCAGGACCGCCACCCCGCCCTCGGGCTCCAGGATCGGGAACGAGCTGCTGTGGTAATCGGCCGCGAGCTCGCAGCTCTTCTTGTAGCCCTCCCCCTCCAGGAATTCCTTCACGGCCGTTTCCCGGAAGCCCTCGGCTCGCAAGCGCTCGGCCTCGGCGCGGCCCTCGGCGGTGCATTCGTTTCCGTCGGAGAAATAGCGGTACATGGCGGCCTCGCCGCCCGGGAAGTTGGCGCGGGGGTTGGGGGGGAGCCCCAGTCCCTTGGAGGCGCCGGGGCACAGGTAGCTTTCGGGGGTGAA
>JAIRZX010000696.1 GCA_031267005.1 Deltaproteobacteria bacterium | reverse complement strand
CGGCCCCGCCCCCGGAGTCGGTGGTTGCGCAGGGCCGGGCCGTTTTAAGGGGATCGTTCCGCCGGGGGCGGGGGCCCGCGCAGCCGGTCCCGTCACGGGAACATTGGGGGGGGCGGGTTTCTGGGGTTCGGGGGACGCTCACGGGAGGGCTCCTCGGAGCCGCCGCGGGCGCCGCCCGGGCCGCCGTCCCCTGCCGGGGGCTGAGGACGGCTGGCAGGCTCCCTACGCCGGCATTGTCCGGATCAGGTGGTGAAGGTCGCGCCTCGGATGGCGCCTTTCAGCCGCGGCGGCGGCTCCCTTGCCTGGAAAGCGGACGCGCCGGCCCGTTTAAGGGAGGGCGGCCGCGATGGGTCGTCTGGGAAAAGGGGCGGTTCACGGCGCCGGGGCCGGGAAGGCGTCCGGGCCCTGGGAAAAGCGCCCGGAAAAGCCCTCCTGGAAAGCCTCGGGGGAAGCGGGGGCCGGAAAGGCCGGCCGGCCTTAAGGGGCTCCGGAAGGGCGGGGAGGGGGTTCGGAAAGGGTGCGCGGGCGCGCGGCCCGAGGCTCAGGGGTATACCGGGCCGCCGGGGCATCCGGGGCGCCAGGGACCGCCTTGGGCCCCGGGGGAGGCCGACGCCGGGAGGGGGGGCAAATTAGCGATCGATCGGGCTGTCGTCAAGATCGTCCCGGTCGAGGTCCAGACCGCTCCCGAGACCCGCGGCCATGGACGCGGCGGGGACCGACGCCGCCTGGCCGGCCAGGGACGGCTGGGTCTCGGGCTCGTCGTCGTCGATGAGCCAGGGGTCGCGGAAGCAGGAGCAGTTGCGGCCCGCCTCCTTGGCGTCGTAGAGGGCCAGGTCGGCGCGGCGGATGAAGTTGTCCAGGGACTCCCCGGGGCGGTAGATGGTGTAGCCCACGCTGATGGTGACGGGTATGCTGCCCGTGTTGAAGTCGTGGGCCATGACCCTCTTGCGGAGCTTCTCGGCGAGCTTCTGGGACTGCTCGGTGTTGGTGTCCGGCGCTATGACGGTGAACTCGTCGCCGCCGTATCGGGCCGGGAAGTCGCTCTTCCTGAGGGAGCCCTTCAGCAGGTCCGCCACTTGGATGAGGATCGAGTCCCCGGCCAGGTGGCCCAGGGTGTCGTTCACGTCCTTGAAATGGTCCACGTCTATGATGAAGAGCGCCATGGTGGGGGTGTAGGTCCGGAACTTGTCGACCTGCTCCTGGAGGATGTCCATGAAGCTCCCCTTGTTGTAGAGCTTCGTCATGGCGTCGAAGAGGGCCTTCTTCTTGAAGGTGTTTAGCGCGGACGAGATCTTGCGCCGCTCGATGAGCTCGTGGCGGGCTTTCCTGAGTATCCTGAGCCTCTCCGCGTACTCTTCGTGTATGACCTGGATGCTTATGACCTGCTCGGTCCGGAGCTGCCAGGCCTTGGCTATCAGGGGCACTTCCTCGGAAGTCTTTTCGGCGGTCTCGAGCCAGATCCCGGAGTTTATCTTCTCGCCGGGGGCCGGGTTGCGGTCGAAAAACTCCTCCGCGTCCAGGAGGAAGTACTCCAGCATGAAGGAGTGGTCCCAGGGGTTGTCCAGGCGCGGTTTCTCGCCTCCGGAGGTGAAGATGCGGGTGTAGAACTCGGGGGGGCTCCCGTAGAACTCGTAGTGCATGGGCTCGATGCGCCTTAACAGCGCGTACTCCAGGAAGTTCAGGAACTCGAAGCCCAGGGCCCCGGCGTCTTCTGCGTGGGGGGGTCCCAGAGGGGTCATGTGACTAGTGCTCCATCATGGCGAGCGTGAGCTCGGAAAATGTCCTCTCGACGTTGAGCCCCGTCTTGGCGCTCGTCTTGACGATCTTGACGCCCTTGGACTCCAGCGACCTGAGCACCTTGTCGGTTATCTCCCACTCGGGTTCCAGGTCGGCCTTGTTGATGAGGAAGTAGCCGGGCACACCCTTGCCC
The DNA here is from genome assembly GCA_031267005.1 of Deltaproteobacteria bacterium. GTDB lineage: Bacteria > Desulfobacterota > Desulfarculia > Adiutricales > Adiutricaceae > JAIRZX01. Next base: position 8,333 of record JAIRZX010000696.1, on the reverse strand, counting down.
AGGATCTTTATGGACTCGTTTCTGAGCTTCAGGGCGATGGAGAGGGACTCCCCCCGGGTCCCGTCCACGACGAACAGGAGGCCGTTCGCTCCCCTCAGGTAGCTCAGGTTGACGGTGGAGTAGTTGTCCTGGCCCTCCATGTCCCAGAGTACCAGGGAGACGCCGCCGCCCTCCTCGGAGACCACCTTCTTCGATATCTTCACCCCCACGGTGGAGAGGTAGTTGTCGGAGAAGATGGAACTGACGTACTGGCGCACCAGGGCGGTCTTGCCCACGCAGAAGGCCCCCAGCATGCAGATTTTCTTGTTAATCATGGCGCCGTTTCCGGGCCCGGGGCGGCATCGGGCCCCAGGGCCGCGCCAGGGGCGGGGCCGGCGGGCCCCCGTCCGCGGGGCCGAGCTGAAGTTCTTGTTCCGTTCGGGCGTCCGGGGGCATGGGGTTTCCGGCGGGGGCGGCCCGCTTTCCCCGTAAGGTCTTAGACGCGGCGGGGCCGCTTCCGGCCCCGGCCAAGGGCAAGATTCAACAGGTTATCAGTATACGCCGCCAGGCCAGATTTGTGAAGCGGAACTGGCCGCTGGCCGGGCGAGGGAGGGGCAGGCGGCCGTAAGCGACCGGAGGGCTTGCGCGTCGGCCGGCCCGAAAGGAGGCCCGCCTCGGTCCGGCGGACCGGGGAGGGCGAAGCGCTGAAGCGCGGAAAAGTTAATGCGGGTTAATGCTTGGAAAGCGGAATCATGGAGGCGGAGAGGCGGAGAATCTTTTGGGGCCGGGAAGCGTTTGCGCGGAGAAGCTTTTGGGGGCCGGGAAGCGTTTGCGCGGAGAAGCTTTTTGGGGCCGGGAAGCGTTTGCGCGGAGAAGCTTTGGGAGGCGGGGAAGCGTTTGCGCGGAGAAGCTTTGGGAGGCGGGGAGGCGTTTGCGCGGAGAAGCTTTGGGAGGCGGGGAGGCGTTTGCGCGGAGAAGCTTTGGGAGGCGGGGAAGGCGTTTGCGCGGAGAAGCTTTGGGAGGCGGGGAAGGCTGGGAAACCGGGAAGCAGGCCGGCGCCGAAGCGGCGGGAAAAGGCGCGGCCGCCTGGAAGGACGGCGGGGCCGGGGGGCGCCGGGGAAATCGTCAAAGCCCCTTATATTAGTTTTCCAGCGCGATTTAAAGCCTTTTCGGAGGCCAGCGGCGAATTTTTCCGCGGCGCCCGGACGGACGGGGGGGGCCGGCGCCGGAGGAAGGGGGGGAGAGTACGGCTTACCCGCGCGGGATCCGGCCCTAATGCCGCCCTTTCTCCGGCTCGGGCGCGGGGGCGTCCGGGCATTCGGGGGCGCCCCAGGGTCCGGGGTAGGGGCAGCCGGAGCGCGGGGTATGGAGGCCGCGGCCGTCTCCCAGGCTCACGCGGACGACGGCGACACCGGAAGCCTTGAGGCCGGCGGGCCCCGGCCCGGGTCCCGAGTGGAGGCTTCCGTCGGAGCCGAAGGCGCGAAAGGCGGCGTCGGAGCCGAAGGCGCGGAAAGCCGCGACGGCGCCGGAGGCGGCGAGGGCCCGCGCGACCATCTCGGCGCGGGAGAGCGCCAGCGCCTCGTCTTCGGCTTCCCTGGCCTCGGAGGGTTTCGGGGCGCCGGGGCGGCGGTCGGGGCTGCCGTAGACGAACACGTTTACCGGGACGTCCATCCCAGGCGCGAGCCTGGCGAGATCGCCCAAGCTCCTTGCGGCGGAAGCCAGGAGGACGGGGTCCGTCGGTTCCGCCTCGCCCGGGGCGAAATGAAGCGAAAGCCCGTCGGCCTGTTCCAGGAGCTCGACGGCCCGCCCCTCGAGGGGATCGCTCAAATCGGCCGCCTTTACCTGCAGGACGCCGGGCACGAAGGGCGCGAGCTTCAAGATCTCCTGGATCCGCCCCAAGGGGGCAGGGCCCGAAAGCTCCAGCACCCCGTCCTCGGGCCTGTAGGCCGCGCGGACGCCGGGTGGGAGGCCGAGCAGCCTCTCGGCCCTGAAGAGCACCAGGGAGGGTTCCGCCGAGACGTAAGGCTTTACGGCCAGCCTGTACTTGTCCCTGTTGCCGGGCAGCCTCAGGCGGCCCATGACCGACTCCGGGTCCCTGGCTACGGGATCCTTCAGGACGGTGATCTCGAAGCTCCCGCCCTTTACGGGCCGCACCCTGGCCACCGCGAGCCCGGGCTCGGCGTTCAAGGCGCTCACGGCCTCGTTTACCGCCGCAAGGTACTGCCTGCGGTTGGCCTCGCCGAGTTCCGTCCGGGTCAGATGCATGTTTGCCTCGCCGGCCTCCCGGACGGCGGCGTCGAAGCGGTCGGCCAGGCACAGGAGGGCGGCCGCCAGGAAAAGGATGGCGGCGGCGGCGGGGGCGTGGCTGACGAAGGGGGACTTCCGGGGGTGCATAGCTGGGGCAGGGGCGGGCGGGGAGGGTTCGGGCGGGGAGGGTTCGGGCGGGGAAGGTTCGGGCGGGGAGGGGCCGGGAGGCGACGGATCACAGGGGGGATGCCCGCGGCTGGGAGGATCGCGGCGGGGAGGATCGCAGGTGCTTAAAGGCGAGCCGTCGCGGGCCCGGCGGAGGGCGCCCGGGCTGGGATCGACGTGGTCCTCCAAGGAGCGGACAGGCCCAGAAGGTTCTTCCGCCCCGGGCCCGTGCCATGCGGGGCGGGGGCTCCCGTATTCCGAAGTCATTTCGGGTGCAGCCTTTCCGGTTCAGCCGCCGGCGGGGTTCGCCGGAGGGGAGGGCGGAACGCCCGGGGCGGCGGCCCCGGCTCCGGCCCCGGATCCGGCTTCGGCCCCGCGGGCCTGGCCGGAAGCGTCGGCTGAAGGGAGCGAGGCGTCCTTCTCGTCGCCTAACCTCACCCGGAACTCCAGCTTGCGGCTCTCGGGGTCGCCGCCGTAGGGGCAGCCGGGGACTGAGGGCTGGGCGTCCCTCGCCCTGGAACGCTGGCGGGGGGCCGGGGGCGGCGGCGGCTCTTCCGGGGCGGCCGCAGGGGCCCGGGAGGTGTCGGAGCCGAAGTTGTAGTTGACGATTGACATGCGCGAGCCGCCCACGTAGAGCCGGGAGGCCACGGTCTTGGTGCGCTCCAGCGAAAGGTCGTAGTTGCGTATGTCGGAGCCGACGCAGTCGGCGTGCCCGTAGAGGTACAGGGTCACGGCCACGCCCATCTTGTCGGCCAGGATGTCGAGGGCCTTCAGTTTCTTGATGGTCTCCTCGAAGTCGTGCTGGTCCTCGGGCACCGGCTGGGCCCCGCCCATGGGGAAGTGGATTACCGTGCCGTTGATCTGCCCCTGCAGCTGCTGGGCGGCCTCGTTGTCGGGGTCGTGGACGCCGGAGACGTCCACGCGGTTCACGCCGGAGATGGAGAGGGCCTGGGGCTGCGCGTCCTGGGTCCAGCCCCGGGAGGCCTTGCCGGTGAAGGACAGGGTCCCGGTGTCGTTGTCGAACGAGTGCCTGATCCCCGGCGGCACGGTAACGAACCTGTTGACCTTGCGCGATATGATCTCGGGGTCGGTGGAGACGTAGGGCGCTATCGCCAGCTTGAAGGAGTCGGGGTTTACGCCTTCCACGGAGCGGAGCACGTCGTAGGGGTCGTCCGCCAGATCGTCCTTGAAGACGGTTATCTCGTAGCCGACGCCCGGAAGCTCGCGCATGCCGCCCGTCGAGAGCCCCGGCTCGGCCCCGAGCCTGTCCGCCACGCGGTCCGCCTTGGCACGCATGGTGAGCCGGGAGTTGTCGCGCATGGCGTTTATGTCCGCGAGGTAGGCCTGGCGGGCAGCGGATTCGTCCCGCGCCAGGTGCGAGTCCATGGCCCGCGCGCCCAGGAAGGCCGCGAGCAGGAGGACCGCGGCCAAGGGGGCGAAGCGGATGATCAGGGGGAGCTTGCGGGACCGTTCCTCGAAGCGGGCCTCCAGGAAGGGCTGGAAGAAGGCGCGGTTCTTTTTGAAGGGCGCGGGGTCCCCGTTGAAGCGGTTCAGATCCTCAGCGGAGTTCACGGCCATCAGCTCGAGGGCGTCCTGGAGGTCGCGGCCCAAGGCGGCGGGGGGGTTCCCCCGCACGACCGCCGCCATGAAGACCTGCTCGGTCCTCTGGAGGAAGATGGTGCGCTCCCCGAAGCGCAGGTTGTCCAGATGCTCCTTCTGCCCCACCGAGAAGCTGTCGCGTATGAAGTCCCGGATGGCCGTGAACATGGCGGCCACCAGCTCCGCGTCCCTGCTCTCGCCTCCCTCGTAGATGATGTGGTCGAGGATGAGCCCGCTCTCGGCGTGTATCAGGTAGATCTCCTCCACGTGGTAGAGGAGGGTGTGGAGCATCACAATCTCGCTGAAGGGCTTGTGGACCTTCCAGGCTTCCAGCCGCCACTTGAGGCCCTTGAGCGAGAGGCTCATCTCCAGGGTGCTGTTCAAGGACTGCAGCATCGACACGAAGGTGTCGGAGATGAACCGACGTATGGCCGGGCCGATGACGGGGAAGATCTGGTTTGCGATGGTCTCCGGGCTGCGCCTGACCGACGAGGTGACGATGGTCTCGACCGTCGGGCCCAGGACGGTGAGGAGCTTGTCGTCCCTCTTGCTTCTCAGGAGAAGGGCCTCGGTTATGATATTCGAGATCGCCTGGGCCAGGGCCTGGCTGTCGTGGACCGTTCCCTCCAGGCGGTCGATCTGGCGTATCTCGCGCTCCAGCAGGAGCGCACGGAGCTGGCCCAGCTCGGTCTCGGGGGAGGGCAGCGGCGGGAGCTCGTCGAGGCGGGCGCCATCCCCGCCGGAGTCCCCGGCGGAGGCTCCGGTAGGGGCGCGGCCCGAGGCTCCGGGGACGCCGCCCGCAAGGTCCCCGGAGCCGGGCTCTTCGGCCGCGCCGGGCTCCTCGGGAGAGTTCGGCGCGGGCCCGGAAGGCGGTTCCGGGCCGCCGGAAGAGTCCAGGCCAGCGGAGTCCGGGCCGGCAATCCCGCTCCCGGCGGAGGCGGGCGCCGACGGGGCCTTCGCGTCCTCCGGCCCTCCGGCCCTTCCGGGCCCTTCGCTCCCTCGGGCGCCTCCGGATTCCTCGCCCTCGACCCCGTCGCCGCCCAACATCGACTCCAGTTCGTTTAAGAGCCTCTCCTCCTCGGCCTTTCTCCTCTTCGCCTCGGCCTCGGCGGGATCCTCGCCGCCTTCCCGCCCCAGCAGGGAACCAAGCTGCCGCAGGAGGCCACCCTCGGCCTCCTTCCGCCGCCTGGCCTCCTCCTCGGGGTCGGGCGCTCCAGCCGCGTCGGGCGCCTCGCCGTAAGCGGGCGCCTCGCCGGAAGCGGCAGCCGCGTCTGGCGCCGCGGGCCCGGGCGAGTCAGCCGGAGCGGCCGGGGCCCCCGCCGGATCCCCGGCGCTGGGGGCGGACGCGGAATCCCTGTCTTCCCCGAAAATCGCGAAGGATTCCTCCCCGTCCCCGTCATCGCCGTCCAAAAGACGGTCGAGTTCCTCTAAGAGCTTGCGTTCGGTCTCCCGCTTCCTGGCCTCCCGTCCGGCCTCGTCGCCGTCTTCCTCGGCGTGCTCCTGCCAGGCCCCTTCGGGCTCCTCCTCGTGGGCGGGCTGGATTCCCTCCAGCTCCACGGCGGGGCCGTCGCCGCCCGGGCCGGCCCGGCTCTCCCCCCCGCCGGAGTCCGCGCCCTGAGCTGACGGCATCTCCCCCACGGCGGGGTGCGGCCGCCCGTCCGGGCCGTCCTCCTCCGAGGGAGGCTGCGCGGCGCCTGTCTTGAGTCTGGAGAAAAACGAAAAGAAACCCATTTTCTCTTCCGTCAGCCCCTTCGGGGGCCGGGGGGAGGGATTGAGGGAACCCCCGGTGAACGGGAGCGGGGGAGGGAGGGGGTGCGGAGGGCCAGCGGGACGGAGACGGCGCCCCGCGGCGCGGAAAGCGTTGCGGGAAAGCGGTCCTGGCGGCGGCCTTCCCGGGGGGGCGCGGCCCGGACGGAAGGCGGGGCCGGACGAAGGGGAATCCCAGGGAAGCGCCCGGGCCGGAGGGGTTCCGGGAGCGCGCCCGCAGAGGGCGGAACGGGAAGGCGGCGCCGGAGCCCGGCCGTTCGGGCCCGGACGCCGGCGCGCCGCTGGGGGCGGTTCCCCGAACGCGGCGCGGGGGACCCGTTCCCGCCGGGCCCCCAGGGAGGATGGGGCTTCGGAGGGCCCGGCCGCCGGACGGGGTGGGCGCCGCGACGGGGCGGCCGGCCCCTCAGCCTCAGCCTCAGCCCCAGTCGCCGCCGCCCCGGTTCTCCCCCTGCTCCTCGGGCTGGCTCTCGTTCTGGCTCTCCTGGGCGTGGCCGGAGTCCTGGGGCTCCTGGCCGTCGTAGACCTCGTCGGAGCCGTCCTCGGCGTCCTCGACGTCCAGGTTCCAGGGTTTGGAGAGGCTTCCCACGGTCTCCGTGAACATGGTGGACAGCGCGGTCCGGTAGACCATGTCGCTCCGGATCTGGGAGGAGGTGCTGGCCACGTGCTTTACGATTTCCGTGTGCTTCTCGTCTATCTTCTCGTTGATGGAGGCGCACTCCTTTTTCAGGAGATCCCTGAGCGCCCTCTCGGCGGTGTCCAGGCCCTGGTTGTTCTGGGCGCACTTGCGCTGGAGGTTCTCGTCGGCGCTCTGGAGGCTGGTCTGGAGGCGCTGGTCCGCGTCGGCCCTCTCCTTGGCCTCCCGGGCGAGGGCGTCGTAGAGCTCGCGCTTCAGGGAGTCCGACTGCTGCTCGCGCTCCCTGGCCTCGGCGGAGAGCTGCTCGCGGCGGTCCCGCTCCTCGGCCTTCAGCTGGGCCCCGCGCTCGTCCTTCTCCTCCCTGAGCCTGGAGAAGATGGCCTCCACCTCGCTCTTGAGGTGGTTCTCCAAGGAGTCCAGGCGGCTCTTGAGGCTCTCGCGGACCTCGCTTATCTCCCGGACGAAACGCTCCTCCTGACGGCGGAAGCGCATCTCCATATCCTTGAGCTGGGCCCCGAAGAGGATCTCCCTTACTTGGGCCATGGGGGCGTCGCCCTTGTCGAAGCTGCCCCGGGGTAAATTCTTAGTCATGGATACCTCCAAAAGGCCAGGTGCTAGAAGAGCTCCCTGGAAATATGCGGCGGTCCTCAGGGAACCGTGAAAACGCGCCTGAAGGGGCGGGCCCGTTTAAGGCCCCGGGAGGGGCGCGGGACAGGCCGCGGGCCCCCCGGTCCCGGCGGGGCCGCGGGGCTCCGGGCCGGAAGGTCGCGCAGAGGCGGGCTCCGGCCGGTGAAACTCTTGGGGGCCCGGCGGGCGCGGGGCCTTAAGCCCGCGCCGCGCCGCGGACAGGGGCGGCTTCGTGACGCTTGCCGCGAGGGCCCGCCTGTCGGCTACCCGGCCTCTGCGGCTTATTGCCGTTCCACGGCCGTCCCGGTTCCCCACGCTCCCTTGCCGTCGCCCGCCGAGGCCCACCCGGCAACGGCGGGGCGCGGGAGGGGAGGCTTCGGGCGGCGCGGAAGGCGCGGGAGCGCCGGGCGCGGAAGGCGGTCGCCGAAGCGCGGGCCGGCCGGACGGGGCCCCGGCGCCATGCGCTCGGGGACGCGGGGGGGGGCCGGTCGGGCGCCGCAAAGGCCGACGCGGAGCCGCAGCGGCTCCGTTGCCGGTTAAGGCCGCGCCTCCGGCGCGGAGGCTCCCGGAAGGCTTGCCGGGCGGCTCGGAAAAGGCGCGGCGGAGGGGCGCCGGGCCCCGGCCCGCCTTGGGGGTCCGCGTCAGGGGCCGGGAGGCCCCCGGCCTTTTTTTGCTCCCTTGCGCGTTGCAGGAGGATGCGGGCGCCGGATCTTTCGGGAGGCCGGGATCCGCAACTTCGATTATAACGGCGGTTCCGGGCTTTAAGGACGGTCTGGCCCGCAAAAGGCACGGCAGAAAATAAAAAAAGCGGGAAGGCTTTTGAGCGCTGGGGGCGGTGGATCCGAGGGACTCCCGGGGGCCTCGGGCTACTCACCGGAGTTTAACGGCCGCAGCCGGACTTGACAAGGTTTTTTTCGCGCGGCCCTGCGGGCCGCGAAGGCCCGGGCGGGCCGCGTTAAGGGCCCCCGGGCAAGGAGCGCCGGGCCCGGGTGGCGCTCGGGCCGACGGTTGCGGCCGCCCCGGAAAGGCTTGCGGCCGTCTTTTGCTGGGAAGGCGCGGGCGTTTCCCGGAAGGCTCCGGCCGGCTTAACGCCGCCGCTATCGGCTCCTTCGGCTCCTTCGGCTCCTATCGGCTCCTTCGGCTCCTATCGGCTCCTATCGGCTCCTATCGGCTCCTATCGGCTCCTTCGGTTCCTATCGGCTCCTATCGGCTCCTTCGGTTCCTATCGGCTCCTTCGGCTATTTGCGGTCTCCTGAGGATGTTTCGCGGCCCGCCCGGAAGGGGGCGATCGCCGCTGATCCTTTTTGCAGTTTAT
>JAIRZX010000674.1 GCA_031267005.1 Deltaproteobacteria bacterium | reverse complement strand
CGGGATTCTCCACGGATCCCTCCTGTCCGCCGGGTTTAAAGTCCTGAACGAAGTGCCCGGAGGCGGGGGGAGGCCTGACATCGCCTTGTTCCTCCGTAACGACGTCTGCGTCGTAATAGAGCTGAAACACCGCCATGCCGTCAAAACCGCAGTCAAGGACGGCGCGGGCGGGGAAGCCGATCGGAAGCTTGCGGAAACCGCAGCAAAAGATAACGAGCTGTCAACCGCCCTGGACGCCACCGAAGCCCAGATAAGGAACATGGACTACGCCGGTCCCTTCAGGGCCGCAGGGTACAAGGTAATTTGCATTGCCGCGGCAATACGCGGCAGGACCGAGGTCGCAGCGCGTTTCGTAGAAACCTGAAGGCGCCGACGCCCGGTCGGTCGGTCTCCCGGCTTTCCCCCGTTGCCGCGTGGCGGGAAAGCTCGGACCGCGGCCGGACGCAGGCTCGCCGGCCGCCCGGAACACGGTTCTGCCAGTCCGGTTCCCGCGGTCCGGACCCTCCCCCGGGCGCCCGTACGACTCCCTGCGGCTTGGCTGGCGCGCGGGGCCCGCGGCCATTCCCGGCTTCGCCGGTTCGAACAGGCCGGGAGGGAGGATCGCGCCTTTGCCGTTCCCGGCGGGGCCAAACCGCCGACAGGCCTCGCGGGCGGCTTCGCGCCGCGTTCGGCGGCGGCCCCGCCCGCTCCCGCGCGCGAGGTCGGCGGGGACTCCCGACAGGCTTTCCCGCCGCCTCGGCCGCCCCCCAAGGGAGGGAGACCCGGCGCCAGCCCGGGACGGCTGTCCGGCGAAGGGGAAGCGGCGAGGGAAGCAGGGGCGTCCGCACGGCACGGCCTTAACGGCCCTGGGACGGGCCGCTTTTTCCCCCGTGGTTTTCCGCGTCCGGATACGGCGGGGCGCGCCTTCCGGACGCGGAAAGCGCGCTTCCCCCCGGAGCGGCCGCATCCGGTATCCTGACTTGCCGTCGGGCGGGGGCCGGGTCCGCGCCCGGGGACTGGAAGTGCCCCGAAACGGGCGCAAGGCCGTGCCGTCCTGTGGCAGCCGCCTTTCCGGGCCCGTCAGCCGCCCAGCGGAGCCGGAGCGAGCGGGCGGGTTCCGGGGGCTCAGCGAAAGGGCCCCCTTGCTCCCGGGCCAGCCTCCGGCAACTCGACGGGAATTCGCCAGGCCCGCGCGGGCCGGCCGCGCGTCCCGTCCCGGCCCCGGGCAGCAGGGCGTCGGCGCGGTCGGCAACGCGGCCGCCGTCGAAGACGAAAAGCAAGGCGCGTTCGTTCCCGGGGACGGCCCCCAGGCCCCGTGGCGGGAGGAACGTGAGCCCGTGCTCCAGCCGGAGGTTCACGCCGCCAAGCCCCGGCGGCTCCGGCCGCCCGGGCTCCCGGACCTCGCAAAGGCGCGTGCGGCTTCCCCCCCCGTCAGCTCCCCGGGCCATGCACCCCTACAGTTCCGCCGCCGGGCCACCCAGCGCCCCGCATGCGGGCCAAGTCAGGTCCGGGAAAACGAGGGGGGAGCCTCCCTTCCGCCTCCCGCCCCGCGCCTTGCGCCGGACGTCACGCCCTTTTCCCCGAAGGGCGGCTCGACGCCAGCGCCCTCACCGCCTGTTTTGCGGGCGGGGCCGAAGTAAGGATACGGCCCCCGCCGGCAATCCCGATGCCTTGCATGCCGCATCCCTTACCCGCCTCTTGAGCCCGGCGCCGACGCCTCCGTCTAGTCCCGGTTCGGGTCCGCACGCGTCCCCGCCTCCGGGAGGGGGCGCCACGGGACCAGCGCCTGCCGGGCCCGGAAGCGTCCCCCTTGATCCCGGCCGCCGCGAAATAGAGCAAGGCCGCGTTCCCGGCGTTCCGAATGCCGCTAGCGGCCCCGGCCCTTTCGGCGGGCCTAATGCCCAGGAAGCAGGGCAGGACGATCTTCCTCACCTCCAGCGCCTTCGGGAACGCGGCCCCGAACTCGTCCTTCAGTTCGGCGCCCGCCAAGACGGCCGCGGTAACGACTCCGCACGGGCGATGCCAGTCGCCTCCGGGCCGCCTGGCGCGGGGTCCCCGGCCTTGCTCCCGGACTTGGCCGCCCCCGTCCGTGCCTTTCAGCCCGGCGGCGCGTCCCCGGCGCCAAGCCGCCCGGCCCGGCCGCGACAGCGGTGCGGCGCGGTGGCGCACCCGCATGCACGGATCCCAACCCCCCGCGCCGTATATGGCCCCTCCCCGCCCGGGCGTCGCCGAGGAAGGCGGGGACGCTCCAGAACCCGGCGTCGCCCTTAAGCTGGGCGCGCGCGGCTGCCTAAAACTGGTTGGGCCGCGAGGGACGAATCATGGAAAAATGACATATTAGGCGGCGGGCATCATGCCCGCCGACGCATACGGGCGGGAACGCGGCGGGCCGCGTGACCCTGCGGGGCTTCAAGCCAATTAAACGCCCCGCCCCGGGGAGAGCGGACATGGAACAGAAACCGCTGCTTATCGGCGATTCGACCTTTAAAGAAATCATTCTCGGAAATCAGCTTTACGCCGACAAGACAAAATACATCCACGACATGCTGAACCGTTTCAAATGCTGTTTCCTTTCAAGGCCCAGGCGCTTCGGCAAGACGCTTTTGCTCGACACCATATCCGAGCTGTTCCAAGGCGACCGGGAACTCTTCAGGGACCTGTGGATCGGCGCCCAAAGCGACTACGGCTTCCC
>JAIRZX010000652.1 GCA_031267005.1 Deltaproteobacteria bacterium | reverse complement strand
CGGAAGCGAGGCTTGTCCTGACCGGGGTCACCGCCCGCCGCCGCCCTGACGGCCGCTTCGACTGCCTGGGGCTTTCCGCGGACGGCGGCGCGCGGCAGGCCGCCGCGAGGCTCCGCGCGGCCGAGCGAAGGCTCCTGGAAAGCCCGGGGGTGCTGGACGCCAGGGTGTGGCTCTCTTCCGGCAAGGCTTCCGCAGCCGTGGCCATGTACCCGCCCCTTTCGGGGCCGGACAAGGCGGCGCTGGAGAAGGCCCTCCAGAGGCGCCTGGCCCCGGAGCTCCCCGTCGGCACGGGGCCCGCCAGGGTCGCGGCCGTAGCCGAGTTCCCGCTGGACGCCTCCGGGGAAGTCGAGCTTAAGCTCCTTGCGGCCCCGGCGAAAGGGCCCGCCGCGGCCCAGCCGCAGGGGAAGTCCGGCGATCCCGCCTCCGGCCTTTTCGCGCAGGAGGGACCCCGCCCGGGCTCCGCGCCCTCCGGTCCCCGCGGCGGCGGCGCGGGCGGCGCGGGCCGGCCGCGCTCTCCCTCTTCGTACCCGTCCCCGTCCCCGTCACGCTCTCCCTCTCCCTCCCCGTCGCCGTCACGCTCGCCGTCCCCGTCCCCCTCGCCGCCGCCGTCAGCTCCGCCGTCCCTGACCCCGGCCGCCGGCGGCCGGGGAGGCGGGGGCTTCAGCTCAGGCCTGGCCCGCCCCGGGGGCCCGGGCGAAAAGGTCGTGCCGAAATGACCGTACCGCCCTTCGATCCCCTGCGCCCCGGGATGCCCGTGGACCCTCCCGAACGGGGGGCGCCTGCGGGGAGCGCCCTTGAGGCGCTCTTAAACGCCGCGTCGGCCGCGATGAACGTGCCCTCCGGGAGCCTGGATCCGGAGTTGGGCTTCGAGGAGCAGGGCGGGGATTCCCTGTCGGCGTTCTTCGCCTCGCAACAGCTGAGGGCGGCCGGCTGGATCCTTTCGGCCGCGGAGCTTCTCGCCGCCATGAGCTTGGCCGAGGCCGCCCAGGACGCCGGAATCTACGAGGGGGCGGGGTTTCCGGCGGAAGGCGCCGCCCCCCCGGGCGGGGCCGCGCCTTTTCCGGACGGGCGCCCCGAGGCGGGCGGCCGCCCGCGCGCCGCTGCGGACGCGGAAAGCCCCTTCGCGGCGGGCGCGAGGGCGCACGGCTTCCAGGCCAAGCAGCTGGAGGACGAGGAGAGGGTCATAGAGGCCTTGGACCCCGTGACCCCGCTGTCCATTTCGCCGCTGACCCCGGCCATGGAGGCGGCTTGCGCCTCCTGGGAGGCGCGGGGCCCCCGCTTCACCCAGAGGCTTTTGGAAATAGGGATGGACGCCGACCCCTTCGCCCTGGGCAACAGGCTGGAGCTTTTGGGGGCCCGCCACGAGATACTGCGCACGGCGCTCGTCACACGGGACGTGGCCCGCTCGCGGCTCGCCTCGCTCCCCGAGCTTCCGCTGCCCTTGACCTACACCTCCCTGATAGGCTTTTCGGCGGCGGACCGCGAAGAGCGCGTCCGGGAGTTCCGCCGCGCGGTGCCCGCGCCCGATCCGGCCCGCGACGCCCTCTTCCGCGTGGACATTTTCCAGGCCGAGCCTTCCCGCGCCCTGGTGCTCATCTCTTATTTGGAAGATCTCTTCGACCAGTTCACCGTGAGCTCGCTCGCCGCGGAACTCGTCGCCCCGCGCCCGCCGGCGGGGGCGCCCAGGCCCTTCAGCGAGTTCCTGGCCCTCCTGGAGGGACGGGAGCGCGGCGCGGACGCGGCGTTCTGGGAGGCGGCGCTCAAAGGCGTCAAATCCGTCTCGTCGCTGTTCGTGCCCGCCGCGGGCGACCCGGACCCCGAGCTCGGGGAGCCGGTGGCGTTCGAACTGGACGACCAGCTTTACAAAAGGCTCAAGACCCTCTCCCGCGTCTCGCGTGTGCCTGTCCCCTCGCTCGTGGAGTGCGCCTTCGCGGCAGCCCTTTCCATGTTCAACGGCGAGAAGGTCCAGCTGTACCTCCGCCGCGCGCCGGTGCGCGAGATGCTGGCGGGCCAGCTCCAGAACACCATGGGCTGCCTGCTCGCCCTGGCCCCGGCCCGCTGCGAGCTCTCCGGCCAGAAGACGTTTTTGGAGTGCGCGGCCACCCTGGAACGCTTCCATTCCGAAGCGGCGCCGCACTCTTTCGCGCCGCCGTGGGAATGCCGCAGGGCGGCCGGGGGGCTGGATTTCGGGGACATAGTCTTCTTCGCCGAGGAGGAGGCCCGCTTCACGCAGGGCTCGCTCAAGATCCGCGAGATTCTCCTCCCGCGCCCAAAAAGGTCCGAGGCGGATTTCGTGTTCCACCTCGAGTGGAGCGAGCGGCAGGCCAGGGTGCTCCTCCACGCCTCCCCGGACCGCTTCAGGCGGGCCATGGCGCTGGACTTCCGGGACGGCTTCTTGGGCGCCGCGTCGGCGCTGGCCGCCTCACCCAACGCCAGGCTCTCGGACGTGAACCTGATGGGCAAGGCTCTCAAGGACCGCGTCCTGGAGGCCGCCCGGGGATCGGGCGGGGAAAGGCGGGGCGGGGGTGCTCCGTTCGCAGGCGCCGCGTCCGAACCGGAGGCAGGGTTCCCCGGGCGCGGCGGCTTGCCACGAAACGGTTACGGCTCCGCCGAAGGAGAAGGCGTATACGAGGATCGAGCCGGACGCGCGGCCGGCCACGGGGAAGGCTCCGGCGGACGAGGCGGCAGGTCCGTTGAACGCGGAGCCGGCTTTCCTGAACGCGGAGACGGCTTTCGTGACGGCGGGGACGGCTTTGCGGAGCGCGGGGACGGCTTTCGTGATGGCGGGGACGGCTTTGCGGAGGGCGGGGACGCCTTTGCGGAGGGGGCGGGACGCCGTTTCGAGTACTTCGACGGGCCAGCCGGCGGGGAGGGCGGGGAGCGGCCCGGCCCCGACGCCCGGATAGAATCCGATCCCGGCTATCTCCCTCCCGCCCCGGACCCGTCCGCCGAGGCCGTCGAGTTCGGCGGCAGGGCCTGGACGCGCGAGGATTTGGAGCGGGCCGTTTCCGAGGGGGCGCGGTTTTTGTCCGACAAGGCGGCCCCTCCCGCGCCCGACAGGCGGGCGCACGGGGAAGGGGGGGGCCAGCCCGGGGAGGGCATGCGCGCCGCGCTCCTCTTCCCTTACGGCCCGCTCCTGGCGGTAGCCGCGCTCTCGGCCGTGAGGGCCGGATGCGCCGTAGTGCCCCTGGACCCGCTGCTCCCCCGGGAGCGCCACCGGTTCATACTTTCTGACTCTGCGGCGGAAGCCGTGCTTTCCTCGAAGGAGCTTTTGCCCTACGCCGAGGATTTATGCAAGTCCGCGGCGGCCGACAAGGGCTTGAGCCCGCAGCAGCGCGCCCCAGTCTGGGATTTCGAAAGCCTTTTGGCGCGGGCCCTGGGCCCCGGTTCGCCAGCCGGCCCGCCGGGGGTGGCCCCCGGACCGGGGCGGGAGGAGGCCCCCTCCCTCCGCGAGGCCGCCCAGGCCGGGACGCGGGCCGCGGCCAGCGACTTCCGCCCGCAAGCCCGCGCCCGGGCCGCCTGCGATCCGGACAGGCTAGCGGCCGTGCTTTACTGCTCGCGGCCAGCTCCGGGCGAGCCCTGGAAGCGGGAAGAATTGGAGGGCGGGGGTGCGGCCCTTTCCGCCGCCGCCCTCACGGAAAGGATGCGGGTGTCCCGCGAGGCCTTCGGCCTGGGGCCCGGCGCCAGGGCGCTCGCCGTGCCGGGAACCCCCGCCGAGAGGCTTTTCGCCGACGCGGTGCCGGCGCTCCGCTACGGCGGCGCCTCGGTGGGCTTCCCCGAAGCGGGTCCCTCGCCGGGCAAAGACGGCTTCCCCGGAGCGGACGAGCTCGGGGCGTTCATGCGCGAGAGGGCCGTCACCTTCGCGTGGCTCCCCGCCGTCGCGGCTAAGAGCCTCCTGGGCCGGGGTGATCTGGAAGCATTGAAGGCCCTGGCGTTCTCAGGCCCATCCTGCGGGACCGTCTATCCGGGGCGCGAGGGGCTTAAGGTCGTCTACGCCTACGGGGCCCCGGGCTTCCCGGCGCTGTGGAGGGCGGCCGGGGAGGAGCCTTCCGCGCCGAGGGCGAGGCCAGCCCCCGGGGTCGAGGCGCTCGTCCTGGACTCGAGGGGCAGGCTTGTCCCGCCCGGCGCCCCGGGCGGCATAAGGCTCTCCGGCGAGGCGGTGGGCCGCCCCTTCGGCGAAAGGGCCGCGGCCTCGCTTTTCTTCCAGCACCCCTTCAGGCGGGGGGCCCCCGGGTTCATGAAGGCCCCGGACGCGGGCTGGCTGGACGAGGAGGGCTGCGTGAACGTGCTCGGGGCCGAGGCCGCCGGGCCGCTCCCCGCGCTGCGCGGGAGGGCATTCTCGCCCGAAGCCGTGGAGCGCAGGATATTCGCCTCGTCGTTTTTGAAGACCATGCGGGCCGGGCTGTGGGGCGGGGGCGGCCCGGGTGAAATAGCGCTGTGGCTCATGGCGAGCTTCCGCGACGAGGACGAGCAGGAGAAGTCCCGCCAGCTGGAACGCCTCCGCCGCTCCTTCGCCTCCTCCCTCCCCGCCTGGCTCATTCCCACCCGGCTGGCCTTCGTTTCCCGCATCCCCCTGGAAAACGGCCTGGCGGCGGCTGGCGCCCTCCCCGAGCCCGAAAGCTCCCCCCTCCCGCCGGACCGGGCGCTGGAAGGCGACCCGCTCTTCCTGGAGACCGCCGAGGCCCTCTCCTCGGCCTGGCGCTCCCTCATGGAAACCGCCCCGCCTGACGGGGGGAGCTTCGCCTCGGCCGGCCTGGACGGGGATCTCGCCTACCTCCTGGCCAAGAACTTGAGGGCCCGCGGCTTCCCCGCGGACGCCCCTGACTTCCGCGCCTTCCCGACCCCCGAAGCCCTGGCCGCCGAGATTTCCCGCCGCGTGCGGGCGGAGTTCGGGGGACCCGGCGCCGAGTGGACCGCGGAGGGGGCCGACGCCGCCACCGGGCGACTGGACGGCGCTTACGAGGATCTGGGCGAGATATCCCTGGCGGGCGAAGGGGGAACCGGCGGCGGGGAAGCTCCCGTGGAAGCCGGCAGGGAAGCTCCCGTGGAAGCCGGCGGGGAAGCTCCCGTGGACGGCGGGGAGGAAGGCGGCGGGGCTTCGGACGGCGGCGGGGACGAAGCCGCTGTCAGCTCTGCGTTGGCCGCCCTTGCGCTCTCAGAAGCCTTGGCCGAAAAGACCGCCAAAGACGCAAGCCCAGAAGGCTCGCCGGCTCCCTCGGCTTCCCCGGATTCCGGCGGCGGGGCCGGAACCGGTTCCGGAGGAGGGGCCTCGGCGGAACCCGCCGGCGGCGAGTACCTGCCGGAAGACCTGACCGGGATCGTTTCCCTGGCGGACGGCAACGACGGGGATGGCGGCATAATCGACATCTCCCGCGTGTCTCCCGCGGACGAGTCCCAGGATCTCCCTCCGGACGTCGCCATAACCCCTCTGGACGAGCCGCCGGACGTCGTGGCCTTCGAATTCGGAGGCGCCTTGCCGGACGGCGCCGGCGGCGGCGGCGCGGAGCCGGGCGGCGGACCCCCCCAGAAGCCCGGGGCGGACGTGGACGGGCCCGCTCGCGACAGCGCGGCGGACGCCGCGCCCGCCCGAAAGAAGGCTTCCGCCGATCTGCCGGAAGGAATCGCGCGGAGCCTTTTCGACGTGTTCGACTCGATTGCCACGAGCTTCTCCTCCGTCTCCGGGCAGGGCGAAAGGAACGCGGCCCCGTCTTCCGGAAAATCAGCGGAGGGGCGAAACGCGGAGAGGGAGGACGGCGGGGACGCGCCGGGTTCGGCCGAGGCGGTTCCGAAAACTTCTGAGACTCCGGCATCTGAAATTGCGGCATCTGAGACTCCGGCCTCTGAGACTCCGGCCTCTGAGACTCCGGCCTCTGAGACTCCGGCCTCTGAGACTCCGGCCTCTGAGACTCCGGCCTCTGAGGCTCCGGCCTCTGAGACTCCGGCCTCTGAGGCTCCGGCCTCTGAGGCTCCGGCATCTGAAATTGCGGCATCTGAGACTCCGGCATCTGAAATTGCGGCATCTGAGACTCCGGCCTCTGAAATTGCGGCATCTGAGACTCCGGCCTCTGAGACTCCGGTTTCTGTGGCTTCGCCTGCGGAGCCGTCGGCTTCGGAGACATCGGACGTCTTTGATCAGAAAGTTTCGTCCAGGCCTGAGGAGTACGGGCTTAAAGCTTCGGATGCTTCGGGCGTCTGCGCCGCTTCCGAGGCTTCCGAGTCTCCAGATGTTGCCGAAGTTTCCGAAGCGGGCGGGACGGCGGCTCCCGACGCACAAGGCACGATTCCCGACGCTCCTGCCGATATTCCCGACGCGTCGTTTGGCGCAGCGGACGGTTCCGAGACGTCGGGCGGCGTAGCTTCGTTAGCGGACGGCCAAAATGTTTCGGAAACCGCCGATGACGCCAGCCTGGCCGCCGAGTCAGTCCCGGAAGCGTCCGGGGCTGTATCGCCAGAGGCGGACGCGCCGGGGACGGGTGCGTCCGAGCTTGCGGCGCCCGCGCCGGAAACGTCCGGGACTGAAGCGGCGGGGTCTGAGGAAGCCATGCGGCACGCCGAAGCCCACGCGTCCGGAGACGGCGCCGTTCCGCTTGGGGGCGCGGTCCGGGAAGGCCCCGAGGAGGGCCTCGAGCGGGAGAAGGCCAGGGCCCTCTCGGCGCTCGCGGAATACGTGGACCCGTCCAAGGTGGAGTTCCTCGTGCCGCTCGCCCCCTTCCAGAAGGCGCTGGCGGCCCAGGCCGCCACGCAGGCCGGGCTGTTGGGGCAGGTGGGCATGAGGTCCTGGACCTTGGAGGCCCCCCTGTCCCCCGACGCGCTGGAGGCCGCCTTCCGGGGCATCGTGAAGGAGACCCCCAGGCTCAGGAGCGTGTTCACGCCCGGCCCCGGGATGATGAGGGCGGTGCTCAAGGTGATGCCCCGGTCCTTCTCTGCGAGCGACTTGAAGCCGCTGGGCAAGGGCGCCTCGGAGGCCGCGTCTGAGGCGGCCCTGCAGGTGGCGCTCTCGCTGTGGGGGGGGGCGGGGGCGCCCGCGCTCCACCGGGGGCCGCTCTTGAGGCTCATGTGCTTCCGCCTGGAGGAGGGGGTGTACAGGCTCACCCTCGTCTACGCCCTCGCGGCGCTCTCCCCGCCCGAGGCCACCCGGCTCCTGGAGGCGGTGGCGCTGCGGGCGGCTTCCGGAAGCGGCGCCTTCGAGCCTTTCCCCGACCCGCCGCTGCCCGCCGCCGGGACGCCAAATGAGGACCCCAGGAAGGCGTCGCACCCGGCTTTGAGTGGGCTGGAGGGCCTGGCCTCCCCCAAGCCGCCCAAGTCCCCGGAGAGCTTCGGCTTCGTGGGGAACTGGGCCGTGCTGCGAAAATCAATCGCCTCCTGGAAGGGTTCCCCCTTCCCCTTGAAGAACCTCGATCCGGAGGGGGGCTCCGAGAGCCCGCTCCTGGAGGTGGACCTTGACCTGGACGGGAAGGCAGAGCAGCAGCTCATGCGCGGCGCGGCGCGCCACGGCGTGGGCGCCAAGGCCTTCGTCGCCGCCGCGTGGCTCATGTTCCTGTCCCTCTACTTCGACAG
>JAIRZX010000346.1 GCA_031267005.1 Deltaproteobacteria bacterium | reverse complement strand
CCTCCCCTCCCTCCCTCCTGCTGGCAATACCCGTCCCTTCCCTTCCCTTCCTTGTTTCCGTCCACCAGTCCCACCCAGCCCCTGGCATTCCAATACCCTCCTCCGTTCATTTTTTCATCCTTACCCTCCTCCGAAGCCTGACCGGCCGCCCCACCGAACCTTTGGCCTCCCCGAGCAACGCTTGCTTGGTACCGGTGGCCTCCCGGAGCAACGCATGCTTGGTACCGGCCGGCCTTACCCCAGCGCCCTTCCGGGCCGCGCCAGGCTTGCGGTTCCAGCCGGCCCCCTTGAAAAGCGCCCTGTTTTGTGGGAGGCTTTTAGGCAACCAACATGCGCTTAAGAGCGCCGGACGGCCCCCGCAACTTAGCGGGGCGCCCTGGGGGGGGGATATGACGCGCTGGACCGATAAGGAAAGGTACTTCATGAGGGAGGCGTTGCGCCTGGCCCGGAGGGGCTGGGGGCTTGTCTCCCCCAACCCGCTCGTGGGGGCGGTCTTGGCTAAGCGCGGCAAGATCGTCTCCACCGGCTGGCACACGGGCCCGGGCTTCGCTCACGCCGAAGCCGTGGCGATCCAGGCCGCCGGGAAGGCCGCCAAGGGGGCTGACCTTTACGTCACCCTCGAGCCATGCAAGCACTCCGGCAGGACCGGACCCTGCACGGAAGCCATCCTCGCCGCCGGAATCTCCAAGGTCTACTACGCCGTGCCCGACCCCAACCCCGAGGCCTCGGGCGGGGCGAGGTTCCTGGAAGACCGCGGCGTCGAGACCAGCCGCGGGCTCATGGCCCTCGAGGCCTACGAGCTGAACCAGTTCTTCATCAAGTGGCAGATGACCAAGAAGCCCTTCGTGATCCTGAAGACCGCCGCGAGCCTGGACGGCAAGATAGCTACCTGCACCGGTGACTCCCGCTGGATAAGCTCCAAGGTCGCCCGCAACTACGGCCACCACCTTCGGGCCGGGGTGGACGCCATCCTGATCGGCCGCGCCACCGCCTCGAAGGACGACCCGGAACTCTCCGCGCGGCCCTGGGGCCGCCGCAAGATGCACAGGGAGCCAATGCGTTGCGTCCTGGACCCCTCCCTGAAGCTCCCCCTGAACCTGAAGCTCTTCGATCCCTCTTACGGGGGGCGCACGACGGTGTTCTGCTCCCCGGACGCCGACCGGGACGCCGAAGCCGCCCTCGCCGAGGCTGGCGCAACCGTCCTCCGCGTGCCGCTCCGCGCCCCCGGAAGGCTGTCGCTGGAGGCGGTGCTCAAGTCCCTGGGCGGGATGGAGGTCCAGAGCGTCCTCCTCGAGCCCGGGGCCACCACCGCCTCCTCGGCGCTCATAGACGAGAGCGTGGCGGATCTGATCCACGTTTTCATAGCCCCCATGTTCCTTGGGGGGGACGGCGCGCCCGGCATGCTGGGGGGCGACGGCGTCCCCCTCCTGTCGGACGCGAAAGCGCTGAACGTTCTCCGCGTCAGCCGCAAGGGGCCGGACATCCACGTCATCTGCCGCCCGAAGGGGGCCTTCGAGCCGCCCGCGGGATTCCTCTCGCTCCCCGAGGACGCCGCGCCTTCCGCGGCCGGGGACGCTGACGAGTTCTAGGGGCCCCGGCCCCCTTCCGGCCCGCCTGGAAAGCTCCGGTGCGCCACCGCCGAGGTTCCCCCCGGCCCCGGAAGAAACCCTTGCCGCGACCGAAAGGAACCGCATGTTCACCGGCCTCGTCTCCGGCACCGGAACCGTGTCCGCCCTCCGCCGGTCCGGCCCGGACGCCGCCTTGACGGTCGCCCCGGACTTTTCCTGGGAGGGCCCCCTGGCCCTGGGAGAGAGCGTCTCGGTCTCCGGGGCCTGCCTTACCGTCACCGCCGTCCTGGAGGGCGGTGCTTTCGAGTGCTTCGCCTCCGCCGAGACCCTGGCGCGCGCGGCCTTAGGCCCCGGCCGCCGCGTGAACCTCGAAAGGGCGCTCAGGCTCTCGGACCGTCTGGGCGGCCATCTGGTTACCGGGCACGTGGACGGCCCGGCCGCGGTAACTGCCGTCGCCCGGGAGGGCAGGAGCCTCAGGCTTTCGTTCAAGGCCCCCCCCGAGCTGGCCAGGCTAGTCGTGCCCAAGGGCTCCGTATGCCTGGACGGCGTGAGCCTCACAGTGAACGCCGCGTCGCCCTCCTCCTTCGACGTGAACGTGATCCCCCAGACCTTGTCCTCGACCACCCTGGGCACCCTTAAGCCCGGAGACGCCGTGAACCTGGAGGTTGACCTTTTCGCCCGCTACGTGGACGCGCTCTTGTCGGAAAGGCCGGAGGCGCGTGAAATGCCGGAGGCCCGCCGAATCCAGGAGGAGAAGCTTCTGGATTTTTTGCGTAAATGAGACGGAAGGATGAGCGCCTCAAGGCCCGGGCGCGACCCCCGCAGGGCTCGCGCAACCGGCCCGGAAGCGGTAAGCCCGAACATTGGCCGGAAACTGCCGCGCGCGGTTGGGAAACGCCTTAACCCTATCGCCGAATATATCCTGGGATATCCCGAACTTTCCCGGAAAGCCTTTAGGCTCCCCTAATCGCCCACTAACTGCCCGGCCTGTAACATTCGGGTAAAAAACGTAGACCTTAACTTTACATTCCTGCCGTCACGGGATGCCTGAAATCCAAGCCCTCGAGCGTTTAGGGAGACTTATCGCGCGCTAAGCCGCAGGAACCCTTCCCGAAGACGCGGACGGGCCGCCGCAATCCCCCGGTCCGCTACGCGAACGCCAAAAGGCCGCGACGAATCTGACTAGCGCGATCCCCTAACCGGCAAGAACGAAGTACGTTCAGGTTGGATCGCCCCCCGCCTCAAATTTTTTCCGTTCCGGTTACGTGATCCGCGTGTCCGATCGCCCTTTTTGTCGGCACGAAGCCGCGCCGTCCGGAAGTCCCGGCGTCCGCGGGAGCTCCCGGCGCAAAGCCGTTAAAGGCCTTCGGCGCAGCCTGTCCGAAAGCTCGCGCCGCAACCCCTTCCGCCCGGCGCCGCCGGGGGGCGCTTTGCGGAGCTCATTTCGGAAAAGCCGACCGGAAAAACCGCCCTTAAAACAGTCAGGCGGGCGAGACCTTTGGGGTCTCAGCCCGCCTGAAATCTACAGCGCTTTGGAGGGGGTGGGAACTAGTTTGAAGAGATGCCGCCAGGGAAGGCTAGGAAATCGGTTTGTTTGAGGAGGGGTC
>JAIRZX010000560.1 GCA_031267005.1 Deltaproteobacteria bacterium | reverse complement strand
CGGCCCCTCCCGCGCGTCGGCCGGACTCCCGGCCCCTCCCGCGCGTCGGCCGGCCCCGCCGGTACCCCGCGCTCCCCGGGCGCCGCCAGCGCCCGCCTCCCTCCGCGATGCCCGAACCGGCGCGCCGTCCCGGTTCCTCGATCGCGGCCCGCCGGCCCTCACTCCCCCTTCCCCCGACCTCGAGGCGAATTCCCACTCCATGAGTTTTTTCAGGCACAAGAGCCCCCCTCCGCCGCCGGACGGGGAGCGGCCCGGGGCTGGCCACCGGGACCCGCGCTACCGGGGGCTCTACCTCAACGGCAGGAGGGCCTGCGAAGGCGCCAGGTCCTTCGCGGAAATGTACCGCGGCGGGCCGGAGGATCTGGACTCCCTGTACCCCGAGGAGCTCTCCCAGGCGCTGGGGCGGCTGGAAACCGTCAAGGAAGACGCCTCCGCCCTCCGGAAGGGCCGCAGGAGGCTCTCCAACCGCGATCTCGCCCGCCTCGCCAAGATGGAGACCGAGGTAGCCTCCCTTGAGAAGCGCCTGGCGCTGCACTCCAGAAGGGTCCGGGGGGCGCACCTTGCCCTGGCGGAGGCCTTGGGCCGCGGTTGGAAGGAGTACCTCCTGGGCCTGGGCTCGCTCCTGTTCTTCCTGGAGCGGACCGAGGAGGCCATGGTCTCCCGGAGGCGCATGTCGGCCGATCCGGGCAGGAGTTCCAAGCGCATAGTCAAGGCCCTTGACGACGCCCTTTGGCTGGAGATGGAGAACGCCCGCGAGCTCGCTTCAAGGATAAGCGCCCCGGAAGGGCTGGACGGGACCCCCGCCAAGGATGCGAAGCCGCTTCTCATCTACCTCACCCGCCCGGCCAAGCGCCAGAGGCTCCTGGAACTGGCCCGTGACATCATAGACACCCTGGACAAGGCCCTTACAGCCACGCTGGATCTGCTCCTGGCCACCGAGGACCGCCTCCGGGAGGCTGTGGCCGCCTCCCCCGAGGCGCTTAAGGCCTTCCAGTCCATGCCCCCCCGAGAGACCCCGGAGATACCGGAGCTCAAGGACCCTAAGGAGGGTACGCTCTCCCCCTACGTCTCCCCTGAGGACTTGGACTTGCCCTCCCCAGGAGACGGCGGCGACGAGGAAGGCGGGGACAGGCAGGGCGTGAACGAGGGCCGGAAGGACGGGGACGCAGAAGACGGGGACGAGGTCCGGAAAGGCGGCGACGAGGGCGGAGAGGACGATGTTCCGAACGCCGGAGTTCCCGACGCCGGGCTTGCCCGCAATTACGAAGCTCCGGGCACCGCCTCTTCCCTGCCAGCCTATTCTCCGGCGCCTGCGGATTCGCCGGGGGCCCAGTTGTCCCGCGGCGCCGTCGGCTCCCTTTCCCCCGACGACTCCTCCCCCTCCCACGCCTCCCCGCCCGACGCATCCCCAGCCGAAGCATCCCCTTCCGCCGGAAACCAGCCGTCGTCCGCCGCCTCCGCCCCCGCACACGCGCCTTCCGGGGGTCCCGAGGCCGACGCTTCCGGCGGTCCCGAGTCCGACGCTTCCTCCGGATGCCAAATCTCCCCCGCCGTGCCTTCCCCGCCCGGCTTCAGCGGCCCTCCTTCGCCGCCCTGCCCTCCGGACTCTTCCCCCCTTGACCTCCCGAAAGCTCACGAGGTCACCCACACGCCCCAGGAGATCCCCGAGGCCCTGAGGCTGACCCCTTCGGCGGCCGGGGGCACGGGACCGCCCGCGGCCGTGCCCGATGCCCCCGCGCGCGGCTGGGCGCCCGCTCCTTCCAAGGCTTGCGCTGCCGAGGAGCCTCTCCCCCCGTCCCCGGCCAGGACCCCCTTGAGGACGCTGGCCTTCGCGTGCGTCGGGCTGGCGCTGGCCCTGGCGCTGGCCTACGCTAAAAAGGAGCTCTTCCCCGATCCGAAGGAGACCTCGGTGTACGTCTTCAACGGCCTGGGCACCTCCATAACTGTCAAGCTGGACGGCGAAGCCGCCTTCCTGGCCCCGGGAGACCGGCTGGAAAAGCGCGTGTCGCCCGGATCGGAGTTCGCTATCGAAGCCGCGACCGAGGCGGGGACGCCGGTGGAGCGGCTCTTCGCGGGGGCGCCCCGCGACGGCAGGAGCCTGGTATACAGCGTGGCCGGGGCCGCCCCTTTCGTGGAATGGAAGGCCAACTACGGCCAGGAGCCGGAGGGGGACTCGGAGGAGAGGGTGCTGGGCGCGCCGAGGCTCTTCACGAGCCGGGCGGACTACATCCTCTCGATGCCGCCCGGCACGCTCAAGCTCAAGGGCGGCAGGGGCACGAGGCTCAGCCTGAACCCTCTCTCCGGGACGCACCCGGAGATCATGCTGGACATCCTCTCCCCCCAGGCCAGGATGAGGCTTATCCGCACCCACGCCCGCTGGGAGGCCCCGGACCAGACCTTCCTGCCTTTGTGGCTCGCGATGGCCGTGGCCCAGGACCGGGACGCGGCGAAAACCCTGCTTTTGGAGCGCCTCCTGGAACGGCCGGGGGACATCTGGACCTTGCGGGAGCTTTTGAGGGCCCTGAACGCCGAGGAGCGCCTGATCCTCTGCGGCGACATCCGCCGGGACGCCCTGAAATGGCCCGAGGACCCGGGGCTCGCGTACCTGGGTTCCATGTGCGGCGCGAACCCCGCCTACAGCGCCGAGATGCTCTCCGGGCTCGCGGCCCGCTTCCCGGACTACCCCTTCGTCAGCCGGGCCATGGGCATGAAGGCCTTCTCCGACGGCGACACGGCCGCCGCCCTGGAACTCCTCCGGAAGGCCTTCGCCGAGGATCCCAGGGTCATGCTCATGGACATGGATCTCCTGGCCCGGCTCTCGCGCCTGGAGGGCCGAACCAAGGCCGAGATCCTGGCCGAAATAGGCCCCTGGTCGCCCGCGACGAGGCGCCTGGCAGAGGCCGAGGGCCCGGAGCCGCCGCATCCCAGGCTCTCCCCGGCCGAGCTGTCCCTGAGGCTCCTCCACCTCGGCAAGCCCTCGGAGGCCCTTTCCGCCTCCCCGGAACCCTTCCGCCGCGAAATGCTCCTGTGGGCGGCGGCCTCGGACGGGGCCGGGAAGGGGCTCGTAGACGCCTGGCAGGAGTCCTTCGCCCCCGACTACCTCACCCCCCGCACGGCCTGGTGCTACTGGGCGCTGTCCGTCAGGGAAGGCGACGACAGCGCCCCCGCCGAAGGCTTCATACTCGCCACCGCCCAGGATCCGGCCGCCGCCCGCAAGGCATTCCTCCACATCCTTTCGCGCGACTGGGAGGCATTGAAGGATCTCTCCCGCGGAAGGGACCCCCGCTTCCAGGGCCAGCTGGCGCTGGCCGCCTCCCTGGTGTGGAAGGACGAGGCCCCTGAGGAAGCCAGGCACGTCGCCAAGAGCTACCTGTACATAGGCGAGAGGCCGTACATGGAGTGAGCCCCGCCCGAGGTCCCGGAGGGCTCGGAAGGTCCGGACGGATTCGGAAGGGCGGCACGGATTCGGATGAACGCGCTCGTTTTGACCATCCTTCCGCCGCGCCATCTTCAAAAGCCGCCTGGCACGCGTATTCTGGCATGCCGTCCGCCCCCCTGCCTTTCGAAAACGACATGAAGAGCGCGTTCCGGGAAAAACATTGCCGCACCATCTCCGAACCGCCTCGGAACGCGCGGCATTTCCGTGAAATCCGAACTGCAACCAAGCGCTCTCCCCGTCCCGCCCTGCCCGCTTGCGCCAGTTCGCGTTCGTGATCGCATCCGCTTTCGCGTTCGCGTTCGCGTCAGCGTTCGCGCCCAAAGACATTTTCATGCGCGGGATTTGGGGATCAGCCGGCAGGGGTTGCGGCCGGTACGGCGCAAGAGCCCCCCTCGTATCCAGGCGACTGCCGGCACGCTCCTTCGCCGTTTCCGCGGCCTCGAAACAGCCGGGGCGCGAAACGGCGGGAGCCTATAGGGCACAGCGTCTCCGGAAATCCCTAAAACTTGCAATATTGCAAGAGTTTCGCTTCTGTCCATGCCTCCAGAGCGCACAAACAGGCGCAGTCCCGGATGCTCCTTCAGGCCTTTCCGCAACATTTAAACACCCGGGGCCAAGACGGCATTCCTTATCCGGCTATCGCCAAATCTTGCAAATTTCCAAAGATTTCATGATGGCGCATGCCTCCCGATAACTTATCCGAGCGCCGTCCTGAACGCGCCTTCTGGCGGTCCAGCGGCCTTGGAACAGCCCGTTGCACGAAACGGCCAGATTTTAAACGGCATCGGGTTTCACGCTATCGCCAAACCTTGCAAAATTGCAATGATTTCATGGCGGCGCATGCCTGCCGGGCGCTCCGCGCGGTCCCGGCGCGGCCGCCGCGATGATTACGTGACGCGCGCGAGGAGATACGGATCGAAGCCGGAATCGGCAAAAATTCCTTCCGGCCAAAATATTTTATTAAACTTTTCGCCTGTCGGAAATCCAGATCAAAACAAACTCCCTGATCTCTTGCGGCCTGAGGCGTTCCGCCCTAAAGTCGGCCACGCGTTAGACTGGCCGCGCCCGATCGGCCGTTCTCCCGGCGCATTCCCCAATAATTGGCCACGTCCGTCCGAACGATCTTGGAAAGCCTTCCGGGGCTTAATGATCCGAACGGCAATGGACGCCATGCCCCTTCTTCGACCGCGCTCCCGGATCCGCGGCGTCCGCGTTTCGGGGCCTTGACGTAGGCGCCGCGAACGCGAATCCCCTCCCCCTTTCCCCGCTCTTCCCCTTGCGAACCCTAACCTTTCGCTCTAGAATGATTTCAAGCGGAAATCGACCGGCCGGACGCATTCCGACGCGATCCGTCCCCCGTCGGGCCCGCCGCCCCAGAGAACTCTCCGCGCCGTTCCCCTCCCCTTCGCGCCCTTCCGAGCCCGCCAGTTGGCCTCGCGCCCTTCCCGCCGGCCGGAGATGGCCTACATAGCCCGGGCCGATTTCCCCCGCCGCCGACCTCCCCGGGCCTGAGGGCGGGCGCCGCGCTCGGGAACGCCCCGGGACCCCTCTCCGTCCCTTTTCCCGCTGGCCTTCCCCGCGCCCCGGGAAGCGCGCCCGGGATCCTCCCGGCGGGACGCGTCCCCGCGAGGCTCCCTCCCGTCCGGCAGGCTTTCCCCCCAACCCGCGGGAAACCGGATGCCGTCGAGATCTCCGCTTCGGCGGGACGCCCTCCCCCCCTTGAGGGGATCGCCCCCGGCTGATCCCCCTTCCGCCCGCCCCGGCGCGCCGGGCGGAATGTTCCCGCCCCTTTTCAAGGGGCCCAAGGCGACTAGCGCATGTTCCCCCGCGTATTCGTATTCCTGAACGGCGTCTTCAACCCTCCCAGGAATTTCCCCAAGACCACGACCATGGACGAGCTGGTCATCGCCACGGACGGCGGCATATCGCACCTGGCCTCCATAGGCTGGAAGGCGGACGTCTTTTTGGGCGACTTCGACAGCGCCCCGGAGGGGCTTTTGCGCCTCTGCAAGGGCGACAGGACCGTCACCACCTTCACCTTCCCAATGGAAAAGGACAAGACGGACTTCGAACTGGCCCTGGAGTACGCCATAGAATACCTGGAACCCAGGGGCGTCATAGAACTCCTCGGCGCGTTCGGCGGCCGCTGGGACATGACCTTCTCGAACCTGTTCCTGCCCGCCGCCGTGGCCGCCAAGGACTCGGCCGGCAAGAAGCCCCGGTTCCTCTTCCGCGAAGGCTCGACCCTCGTGTATATCCTGACCGGCCCGGACAAGCTGGTCATCCCCTTTGAGACCGTGGGCGGCACGGTGTCCCTGGTGCCGCTCACCCCGATGGTCCGGGGAGTGACGCTTAAGGGCGGCTTCAAGTACCCTCTCAAAAACGGCGATTTGCCTTTCGGCATAACCCTCGGCATGTCCAACGAATTCCACGGCCGCGGAGGGATACTGACCGTCCGCAGGGGGACGCTCGCGGTCTTCATCGAAATTCCCGCGGAAGGCGAGAGGAGGTCCATCTTTTAGCCGACGCCCCACGCCGTCCCAATACTGGTCCGGAGTCCCCCTCGTCGGGACTTTCGTCCTTTCTGCCTTTCGCCCTTTCGCTCCCTCTCCTCGTCCCTTCCAGCCGCTCATCCTTCTCCCCCCGCCGCCTCCGCTCACCATCCATCCCCTGCCCTCACCTCTCCCCCCCCCTGCCGCCCGCGCTCCCCATCCAGCCCCGGCCCTCCCCTCCCCCC
>JAIRZX010000554.1 GCA_031267005.1 Deltaproteobacteria bacterium | reverse complement strand
GTCCGCTACTCTCCGCTCCGGACCCGCCCCCCCGTTTCCTCAATTCCCTCCGTTCCCTCCCCTTCCCTCGGATCGCCTCTCATCCCGTACCGTACCGTACCGTACCGTACCGTACCGTCCGCAGTTGCAAGTCCTCCCAGGTTGTCACTGAAATCCGGACACCGCCTTTAAACTTAAGGAAAGGGCGGGGCCCGTTACACGCGGAAAATTCCGGAAAACCGCGCCTCCTTGCCCCATTCTCGGCCTGAAGGTCAACCGGAGGCATCCTCGCTTAAATGGCGAGGTGGCTGCAAAGCCGTACGACAGGCGTCTTTAAGCAAGCCTACTGGCCAGCGGGATGCCTTCGGGCGGCCCGATGGCCGCTACCCCCCTCCAGCCTGTCCGCCTCGGGCGTGAAGCGGAACATCGCGCCCGCTCA
This sequence comes from Deltaproteobacteria bacterium, assembly GCA_031267005.1. Taxonomy (GTDB): domain Bacteria; phylum Desulfobacterota; class Desulfarculia; order Adiutricales; family Adiutricaceae; genus JAIRZX01. Next base: position 4,058 of record JAIRZX010000554.1, on the reverse strand, counting down.
ATACCGCTCCACGACGGAGCCAGCGGGACGCGGCAAGCGCGGCAGGCGGGAAAGCGGCTAGCGCGGAAACCGGCGGATGCTTGGGCATCCCTCCGTGCCCCCTTTTCCTCCGCCGCCCCCGCTGGCGGCGGCCGCATTCTTGCGAGCGGCCGGACGGTTTCCCTTTTCCAACGCGGAGTTACAAGGTCAATTTTTACTCTTTCCGACAGTTTGAGGGTCGAGTTAATTTAACCCGGAATGTCAGCCTAAGGGATCCGCAAAGCCCAGAGCCGACGCGTCCCCGGCCTTGCCGTCCCCGCAAATCGCCTGCGGGGTTTGCTTTTCCGTGACAAGGCGACGCTGGGGCCGACCCTTCCGCCGGGGTCCGGGCCGTGGGAATACCGCGCGCCGCCGCTCCACCATGGCTGGCGCCCGTACTCGAGGCGCGCCCCGCGGCGCCCAAGTTGTGCTATAATTCTCGCCGCGTTCCAGTATCCGGCCCCCGGGAATCGCCCGTCCCCCGGGCGGCGGGCCCCCCCCCGGCGGGAAGGGCGGCCGGGGCCTGAATCCTGAAAACGGGGAGCGTCCTTTTGCCTGTTCCTTTCTCCGAGAGACCGACGGCGCCCGGCGGCGGACGGGAAACCCGCGCCCGGCGGGGCGCACGGGGAACGCGCCAGCCGCGCCCGCCTCTCGGCGCGCCGCTCGGCTTGGCGCTCGCCCTCGCGCTGGCGTTCCCCATGCCGTTCCTTTCCTCCTGCGGCAAGGGCCAGAACGGCCCCGCCGGCCTCACCCGCGGCCCGAACAGGGACGCGGAGGCCGAAGCGCTGCTGGCGAGCGACCCCGGCGGGCCCATCCCCCGGCCCGCCATGCCCGCCTCCGTGGCTTCCGCGAGCCCGAGGGACCGGGGCTTCCACAGGGACCGCGCCGACCGCGGCAGGCGCATAAGCTATACCGTCGAGACCCTGTGCCCAGATCTGCCGGAGGCGGCCGAGGCCTTCCAGAAGGTGTCCGAGCTCTACACTTTAAGCGACCGCCCAGTCTTCTCCCGCCTGACGCTGGCCAGGCGCCTCAGGGCGGGCCTCGCGGCCGGCAAGGACCTGTTAAGCTCCATGGGCTACTTCGAAGGCGCGGCGGAAGGCGCGAACGTCGCCCCGGACGGCGACGGGCCCGTGAAAATTACCGTCACCCTGACGCCTGGCCCGCTGTACCACGTGGGCGGAGTGACCTTCCTGCCGTCAACGAAGCCCATGGAAGGCGAGGACGCCCCCGGCGCGGGGACCGGCCAGCCCGGGGCGGAGGGTCGCGGAGCTCCCGGGCCGGGCCCCGCAAGCCCGGCCCCGTCCGGGAGGGAAGCGCCGCCCGCGCCACGCGGCCCGGGAAGGGCGCCCGAAGCTCCCCTCCCCGAACTCCCCGAACTGGAGCTCAAGGGCGTCAAGGCGGGCGACCCGGCCCTGGCCGGCCCCATCCTGGACGGGGTGGAGGCCGTGGACGACGAGATGGGGCGCAAGGGGAGGCCCTTCGCCGAAGTCACGGCGACCCGGTTCTGGCTCGACCCGGCGGCCAAGCTCCTGTACGTCGAAATCAGCGTCTGGCCGGGCGAGTTCGTGCGCATGGGTCCGTTGACGATACAGGGCGACAACCCCACCAAGCCCGGCTTCGTCGAGGAGCAGGTCACCTGGAAGCGCGGCGAGCCCTGGAACCAGGAGGAAGTCGAGTCCTTCCGCGACGCCCTGTTCCAGACAGGGGTCTTCCAGCCAGCAAGGATCGAGGCCGGGGCCCCCACGGGGCCCGACGGCGAGCGGGAGGTGCTTTTGACTGTCCACCGGGCGCCCTTGAGGACCGCCAGCGGCTCCGTCAACTACGACTCCGACTTCGGGCCGGGGGCGGAGCTGAGCTGGGAGCACAGGAACCTCACCGGCTGGGGGGACACCTTCAGGATAGACCTCCCGGTGTGGAAGGATCTCCAGCAGCTGGGCCTCCAGTACACCCGCCCGCATTTCCTCTCAAACAACCAGAAGTTCCTGGCCAAGTCGGTACTGCTCCGCGAGAAGACCGACACCTACGACCTCAAGTCCCTTTCCGCCTCGGCGGGCATAGAGAGGACCCTTTCCAGGAACCTCACCGCCAAGCTCATGGCGAACCTGGAGACCGGCAAGCTGGACGAGTTCGTCACCCCGGAGCAGAGCTACCTCGTCTGGGGCTTCCCGCTCTCGCTGGACTGGAACTGGTCGGACAGCCTCCTGGACCCCACCAAGGGGCACAGGCTGGCGCTCCTCTTCGCCCCCTACATGGGGAAATACTTCAACGACTTCAGCATCCTCAAAACCCGGGTGGACGGCTACCAGTACTTCCCGGTCATGGAGGACGGGAAGCTCGTCTTCGCGCTCCGGGCCTCAGTGGGCGCCATCTTCGGGGCGGGCCCCTCCAAGCTCCCGGCGTCGCTGAGGTTCTTCTCCGGAGGCGGCGGGAGCGTCCGGGGCTTCCGCTACCGTTCCATAGGCCCCCGCAACGCCAAGGACAAGCCGGCGGGCGGGGACTTCCTAAACGAGGTCTCGGGCGAGCTCAGGTGGCGCTTCTCCGAGAACATGGGCGTCGTGGCCTTCGTGGACGGCGGCAACCTCTACGACAAGTTCGACTTCTCCCAGTTCGGGGAGGACGTCCTCTGGGGAGGCGGGCTGGGGTTCCGCTACTACTCCCCCATGGGCCCGTTCCGCGTGGATCTGGCCTACCCCCTGAACCCCGGTGAACGCAAGGAAGAGGCCAGGCTGCAGCTCTACATCAGCTTGGGGCAGAGCTTCTAGCCGCTGGCCGCCCTCCGCCTGGGCTTCCGAGCCACCTGTTCGGACACGCGCCTTTCTCCTTTTTCCTTGCGTCTTACGCCTTGCCGCTCGCGCATCGCGCCTTTTTCCTTGATCCTTGCGCCTTGCCGCTCGCGCATCGCGCCTTTTTCCTTGATCCTTGCGCCTTGCCGCTCGCGTTTCGCGCCCTTTTCCTTGATCCTTGCGTCTTGCCGCTCGCGCATCGCGCCTTTCTCATTGATCCATACTCCTTGCCGCTCTCGCATCGCGCCTTTTTCCTTGATCCTTGCGTCTTGTCGCTCGCGCATCGCGCCTTTTTCCTTGATCCTTACGCCTTGCCGCTCGCGCATCGCGCCTTGGGGCTTCCGGGAACCGGCGGCCGAAGCCCCCCGCCCGGCCCCCCCCGTATTCCGGGGTTGCGGCCAGCATTTCCCGGAAATGAGGTTACGGGTGCGGCGCCCTTCCGGGAGGCCGCGCCAGCCCGAGGACTTCCAAGCAACCGCCTGCCCGGTCCCCCGGCGGCCGTTTCTGGCCCCGGCCGCCGGCCTCCCGCGGCGCGGACTGCCGCGAAGACCCGCGCGCCAGTCCGCAAGGATTTCGGATCCTTAAGCCTTCCGCGCCCGAGGGCGGTTCGCCCCCGCGCCCCGGACCTTCCCCCCGCCTTCACCTTGCCTCCCCCCCGCCTGCCCGGCCCTCCCGGGGCGACGCCGGCGGCGGGGGCCCCGGCGCGACACCGAGACATGGAAAAGCCCCTGACCCTGGAAAAAGGAACACGGCCCGGAAGCGGGCCGAAGCTGCCGGCCCTGGGGAAGAAACGCTCCCTCGGGAGGAAGCTCCTGAAGGCCGCGGCCGCTCTGGCCCTCGCAGCCGTCCTGGCCGCCGCGGGGGCTCTCCTGTTCCTGCGCACGGACTCCGGCATGGAGATAGCTCTCTCCGCGGCCAGGAAGGCCCTGGCGGCCAAGGGCATCGAGTTTTCCGCGGCGTCGCTCAAGGGCCCGCTCCCGGGACGGCTCGCAGCGGAAGATCTGGCCCTGTCCGACTCCCGCGGGGTGTTTTTGAGGATAGCCCGCGCCGAGGCGCGGATCTCGCTTCTCCCCTTGATTTCCCGCAGGATCCGGGTGGACGGGCTGCGGATCGAGGGCGCGGACTTCATAAGGGCGCCGGAGCTTCCGCCCTCCCCTGAGGAGGAGGATGCCGGCGGCCCGTTGTCCCTGCCCCCGGTGGACATCGCGGCCAGGGTGGAAATAAAGGGCGCGAAGGTGCTTTCCGGCGCGGACCCGG
>JAIRZX010000302.1 GCA_031267005.1 Deltaproteobacteria bacterium | reverse complement strand
CCGGCGAGCGCAAAAGTCAGCAACAGGAGGAGTGTGCCCTGAACGCTCGGCTCGTTCAGGCAGCTTCTCCGCCTCCCCAGCGAGGAGAGGCTGAGGGGAGGGGATTTTACAGTGGAATCTTACTTCGGACATTCCACGCTTCCCGACCTTTCCGACCTTTCCGGCCGTCCTACGGGCTTTCCGAGCTTTCCGGCCGTCCTGCGGCCTTTCCTGCCTTCCTTCGGACGATCCGACCGTTATATCCCGTCAGGACAGAGCCTTTGCCTCCTTCCAGACCACCACCTTCTTTTCCAAGAACTTGAAAAAAGCGTCTATCATGATGCCGAAGACCACGATGACAAGGGTCCCGGTGTAGAGCTTGGGAATCTGGTAGTTAACCTGGGCGTTAATTATCAGCCACCCGAGCCCCCTGGAAGCGCCCATCATCTCGGCGGGGATGAGCATGAAAAAGGAGGTGGCCGCCGCCAGCCTCAGGCCCGCGAACAGGAACGACGCCGAACTCGGAATGACTATCTTCCACAGCAGCCGGAACCTGCCCATGCCCATGGAACGGGCGAGCTTCACGTGCAGGGGGTCCACCGTCTTCACCCCCAGCGACGCGTTGTACAGGATCGGCCAGATGGCGACCCAGAAGATCATCGCCACCTTGGAAAGCTCGCCGATGCCGAAGAGGAGCATGAACACCGAGAACAGCGCGAAAGGGTTGAACTGGCCCAGGAAGCTTAAAAGCGGACCCGCGACCCTCTCGAAGTTCTTAAACCAGCCGCCGAGCATGAACCCTAACGGCGCCGCGACGGCTACCGCCAGCAGAAAGCCGTACGAGGCCCGAGCGAGAGACGCCGACGAGTGCCTGTATAGCGATCCGTCCTGGAAGTACTGCCAGAGCGTCCCCAAAATGGTAGCCGGGCTCGCCACGAAGGTCTCCGGGGCCAGGCCGACGGAGCAGGCCAGCTGCCAGAGGAGTACGAACGAAACGATGGCCCCCCCGCGGTAAAAGAGCGAGACCGCGGTCTCTCGCGCCCGGTACAGCTTCACGCGTTCCCCCTTCGGGCCCGCCGGCCCGCGCCCCCCCCGAACGTTCCCGTCACGAGGCCTTGGCCTCTTCTTTGTAGGAGAGGATCGTCCTCTCCAGGCGGTTAACGAGGGCCGTCATGCCCAAGCCCAAAAGGGCTATCCCCAGCACGCCCACGTAGATGCGGGGGATATAGTTGTTCATCGAAGCGTTGTGGACCAAATAGCCCATTCCCGCGTTTGCCGAAAGCATCTCGGCGGCGATAAGGAACAGGAACGCCACCGTGGCCCCCATCTTGAACCCGGTGAAGATCGACGGCGCCGCTCCGGGGAGCAGAATTTTCCAGAATACCTGGCGACCGTCGGCGCCCATCGAGCGGGCGGCCTTCACGAGAAGCGGGTCCACGCTCCCGACCCCGTAAACGGTGAAGTTCATGACGGGGAAGAGCGCCGACCAGAAGATAATCGCGAACTTCGCCGCCTCGCCCACGCCGAAAAGCAGGATGAAGAGAGGGAACAGCGCGAAAGGGTTGATGTTGCCCAGAAGCGCCAGGAGCGGGTTCAGGAACCTCGTGGCCCTGGGAAAGAACCCCGCCAGGCACGCCCCTGCGGGCACGCCAAGGGCGATGGCCCCGAGAAGCCCCAACAGCGCCCTCTGTGTGCTGGTGGCGACGTGGACGAAGAACTCCCCGGTCTTTATCAGGAGCCAGGCGTCGTAAAGCACGGCCGAAAAGGAGGGGATGAAGCGGGCGTCGAAGAGCCCCAGCCAGGGGCCCGCCTGCCACAGGGCCAGGAAGGCTATGATGCCGTACCAGCTCATGACCCGGCGGTTGAAGGACTTGGCCTCCTTCCCCTCTTGCCCTTTCGCATAAAGCCCCTCGGTCGCCCCCCTCACCCCGATAACCCCCGGCTCGCCCGAGCCTCCGGAGGCAAGCTGTCCGATTTCCGCTGTCGTCACGGCACCCGAGCCTCGTCTGCGGGCGGCAGGCCCAACAGCCCCGCCGCCCCTTAAGTTCCGCCGTTCGCCCTCCTGCTCCCCGGCCCCAGGCGAGGGGCGGGCGCGGAGGGGAAAGGCGCGGTTAATCGACTGGAAGCGCGGGACGCCGCTATAGAACCCGCGCAGCCCGGGACGACCCCAGGCATTCCGGCAAGCCCGCCCGCGGCGAGGGAGGGAGGGAGCCGCCCCCCCTCAAACGGCACCTTCCGGCCCGGCTCTGGGCCTGGCCGCGCTCCCGCAGGGGCCCCTCTCGGTTAAGCCGAATTACCCGGGGGGGCGCCCGAACCTCCCGACCGATTCCTTCCGGCCAGGCGCTTCAGGGCATCCTCGATCTCCAAGGGAACGGCGAGCCCCACGATCCCCCTGTCCGAAAGCGCCCTGACCGCGCCGGGGCCGATCCTGCCCGCGAGCACCATTCCGCAGTCCTTCAACAGCTCGGCGGTCCGTGAAAGGAGTTCCTCGTCGTGGCTTTTGTCCCGGCAAGGCTTGGGCCCGGGACGCGTCTCCGCGAACTCGTAGCGGCAGCCCCCCGCGTCCTCCGCGAGGCGGTAGATCCTGAAGCTTCCGGTCCTTCCGAAGCAGGCGTCGATGGTATCGCCGCTGTCTGAAGCGACCGCCACCCTGTCGGGGAGGTAGGGGCCCCCGCGTCTGCCGGCAGGGCTGAAGGCCGGGCCGGGGGGGGGGGGGAAAGGCGCATGCTTTTCAGCCATGGGAGAAGGTCTCCTGGTTCCAAGAAGCCCCGCCGGGGACCCCGTAGAGGGCCTCGGAGAAGTCCGACAGCCCTGGAACGCCGCAGGCGTCGGCCCGGCACCTTCGGCAATTGGACTTCACCGGCAGGTGCCTCGCGGCCGCGTCTGAGGCCGAAACGTACTCGTCGGGCGTGGGAGCGCTCACGTGCTTGAGATCATGGGCCGGTATGACTGGTATGAGGTTCATGATTTCGCAGCCCCAGCCCTTCACCTCGGAGGCCAGCTCCCCGACCTGGCCGAGGTTGATGCCGGGAACCAGCACCGTGTTCACCTTGACCGTCATGGAGTTCCTCGCGGCCTCGCGTATTCCCCTCTCCTGGGCGGACGCCAGGATCCTCGCGCCCTCCAGCCCCCCCGCGAAGCCGCCGCCGACGACCACCCCCCGGTTCAGCATGGCAAGGATCTTCGGGTCCACCGCGTTAACGGTCACCGTGACCGTCTGGACCCCGGCGGCCATTAGCCCCTCCATGCTGTCGTAGAGGTTAAGCCCGTTCGTGGACAGGCAGGTGATTATGCCCGGGTGCCTTTCGCGCACGAGCCTTAAAGCCTCCAGCGACTCGGGCCCCGCGAGCGGGTCCCCCGGCCCGGCCACCCCTGCAACCCTTATCTCGGGGCACAGGGCAAGCGCGGCCTCGACGATGCCCGCTGCCTCCCCTGGGCTCAGGATCCTCGCGGCGTTGCCCGGAAGATCCGCCCCGCTGGAAAGGCCCCTCGCGCAGAATCGGCAGAAGATGTTGCACCTGGGCGCGACGGGCAGGTGTATGCGCCCCGTCCGGGGCTGGCATTTGGCGCTGAAGCAGGGATGATCGTTTAAATCCATCTTGATGCCCCCCGTCCCCTGTAAAAAATTACCCCCCGCCCCCGTAAAATGACCTGGGAACAGTCCGGAGCGTTGAAGAGCAGGGCCGCGATCCTTATAATTCAAGGCAATTCGGGCGCCGCTCCGTTTCCTCGCCTTTTTAAGCTAGCCGAAACGTCCCGTTACATATTCATCGTTAACTTGGAAATTTTTATCATGTCGGCCAGTATATGTTGAATATTATATTTTTATTATTTTGTTGTTTATCGTTCAATGCTGAATTTTCGAATTATCCGTTTAATATTACGCCGTTTAAACTGTCCGGCATTTTCAGCTCGCTCTTCATTTCTTCGTGATTATGCCCGCCTTAAAAAGATTCCGGGAGATCGGGCCGCAAGCCTTACGGCCCGTCTCCCGGAAACCTTATTTCTAACCGTTGTAAAGAAGGTACCAATTCAAATAGCAGAAAAAAATGTCAGTTCGTGAACTTTTTAAGCCAATGCCTTGAACGTCAAATCCATAAAACCACCAAACCCATCAAACCCATCAGGGGCAACAAAGAGCAAAGCCGACTAAACCAACCAAACCGTCGAAATTAACCAACCCGCCAAAATCCCCTAACCCGTCAATAAAACAGGCGCCAGCAAACCGCCGAAAGACGCTGTGCCCGATCCGCCAGCCAGGAACCGTTCCCTTAACGTTCGCGCTTGGCGTCTTGCGCCCCAAACTAGCCGTAAAAAATCTTTAAAACGCCGCCTTGGCCCCCGGAGGCTACGCGAAAGCGCGAACGGCCGTCCAGGACTTGAAATCCTGCGTCCCCGACAGCGGCTTTCCGCCATTCCTCCAGTCTCCCCCCGGCTCCGGAGGCCCCCTGAAACAGGAAAGGGGGCCGCCTGAGCCTCGGGAAGCGCCCCGCCCGGAATCACAAGGGTCCGGCGAAGGAGTGGGACATGTCTTCCAGCATGTTCAAGCCGCCCCGGAAGCCCGCGTAGCACCTGTCCACGATGAGGCGGTCGTAAGCGGGATACGAGACGCTCAAGTGAAACGCCTCGTTCTCGGTCGCGGCGATGTACTTCTCCAGCGAGCTCCCCAGGATCACCTGGAGCGGCTGGGCCTTCAGTTCCTGGCGGATCGTGTGGGAGTCGTAATCGAAGAGCACTCTCGGGACCCCCGGGCCCTCCAGGCCCTCCGTGAGCTTTTTCGTTATGCCTTCGACGGCCCACTCCGGAGGGTCGTCGGTGACGATCGCGAGCTCTGGGTTCCATCCGAGCTCGTTCGAGCCGAACCGTACCAGCGAGATGGCCGTCCTGCTGTCCGCCACGACCGCGTTGAAGGCGTGGGGCATCGAAATCATGAACATCTCCGCCAGGTACTCCATGTAACGGTAGACGTTCTTCTCCTCGGCCGCTATGTAGCTTTCGGCCTTCCGGGACGGGATCTTGAGCTTCCTCGCCACCAGCCTCAGCATGTCACCGGTGTCCCTGGGGCCTTGCGGCACGAAGTCCAGCGCCTCGAATGGGGTCCCGAACCTGTCTTGGAGCTTTTTGGCCGCCTCCAAGCCGCACCAGGGGTTGAAGACCAAGTTCAGCTCAGCGGCGGGGATCCTCTCGAGGGCGCCCAGGGCACCGAAGTCCGAGAAGACCGTGTTGACCTTGGCCCCTATGTCCTCGAGAAGTGCCTTCAGGGTCCTCAGCTCCCCCTTCCAGAAGATGTTCTGGTTGGGGACCACCCCGAAGAGGTTCACCAGCTTCCGCTCGACGGCCCGCGGCCTGAGAATCCCGTCTATAACGGCGTCCAGGAATTGGTTGTACCCCAGATAGCTGTTCCCGACGAAGCCTGAAGTCTTTACGTGGATGACCGGGGCCCGGTCCTTGAATTCCGCCACCACCGAATCCACGTCGTCTCCGATGAGCGCAGGGACGCATCCCGAAATGACGACGTAAAGCTCGCCCTTCATCAACTGGATGGTGGTGTCGATGAGCCTCCTGAGCTTGTCCTCGCCCCCGAAGACCACGTGCTCCTCGATAAGGCCCGAGCAGGGCGTGGTGGTGGTCCCGGCGGAGCCGCCCGAGTTCAGCCCGGAGGCGTAGGTCATGCCGTGTGCGTTGGCCATGCCGCATCCCGCCCCGGAGTGCAGGATGGGAACCGCGCCGAACACGGCCAAGGCCGCCCCGTAGGCGCCTCCCAAAGCGCAGGTGAAGCGGGGGGACTCGGCGACTTCCGGGTACTCCTTCGCCGAGAGCCTTCCCCCGTCGCCTGTTACTAGTGTTAACGTCATGTCTAAAGCGCCTCTTTCCGGTGGAAATAGTAGGGGTCGGGCTGGCCGTACCACCAGTCTTTGTAGGGGTCTTCCGTCTTCGCGAGCATGACGTTCTGGAAGGAGCGGTTCCTGGTGGCCTGCAGGAGGAAGCTCCCGCAGGCGACGGCCCCGGCGTATCCGGCCTGGGCGCTCCACCCGCGCCCGTCGCCGCGGAGCGCGTGGATGCGGGTCATGCCCTTCTCGCGCTTGTAGGCGCTGCCCTGGAAGGGGCAGGACAGAACCATGTCTGGGTTGTAGGCGCGGGCGGTGTGGGCCACCTCGGCCGCCTGGAAGGTGTTCACGACGATGTCGAAGTCCCCGACGCGCTTTAAGAGGTTCTCGACGTCTTCCAGGAGGAGGTCGTCGAAGTCCTGGCAGAGCGCCACGGGGGTCGTGACCCCAAGCTCGTGGAAGAAGGGGGTCTGGGTCACCAGCCGCCCCTGGCCCAGGGAGCCCATGATCCGGTAGTCCCCGCCGTTGGCCTTCTTCACCTTCTCGAAGCCCGCGCGGATGGCGTCCATCTTGGGTATCCAATGGGCGCGCTCCTCCTTGATGACCTCCTCGACCCTGTCCTCCAAGCCGAGCATCCTGCCCAGGGTCCTCAGCCACTCGTCGGTGTTCGCGATGCCGATCGGGGAGGGGTACAGGAAGTACGGGACCCCGTGCTCCTGCTCCAGGCCCCGGGAGAGGTAGTCGGTGTAGGTGGGGCAGACCGGCGCGGTCACGGCCGCCTCGGAAAGGGCCTCGAAGTCGCTCACCCTCGCGAACTCCGGGACGAAGTTGGGCACGAGGCCCACCTTCCCCAGAAGCCTCGCCAACTCCGCGCGGTCCTGCCAGGTGTAGCTCAGCATGCTCGCGACGTTTACCATGTCCTTCCGCCGCTTCTTCGCGGGCTTCACGAGGTACTTGAGGATCCCGTGCCAGAACGCGTCGTAGCCGGTCTGGATTATGCGCGAGCGGATGCCCTCGCAGTGGATCGGCACCAGCGACGCGGAGATCTTGGGCTGCACCTCGGTTACAACGCCCTCCACGTCCTCGCCGATGATGCCCGAGGCGCAGGAGGTGAGTATGAAGATGGCCTGGGGGTCGTGGCGCCGCACCGCCTCGTCAATCGCGAACTTCAGCTTGTCGGCCGCCCCGTAGATGACGTCCTTTTCGCCGATGTTGGTGGTGAGCCAGTGGAAGTCGAAGTCGGCGGCCCTGTTCATGGACGTCCACAGCCGCCTGAAGACCTCCCTGTACAGCGCCGCCGGGGCCGAGCAGCCCACGGGCGCGTGCACTATCATGACGGCGTCCCTGATGGTGGCCACCCTGACGGTCAAGTAGAAGTTGAGGATGCAGCCGCTGTTCTGGTGGAAGTCGCGCTCGCAGTTCCGGAGCTCGCCCTTCCGGGCCTTGTCCACGAGCTCCGAGGCCTTGCCCTTGAAGGCGTTGATTCCGTTAGCCCTCTGCTCGCGCGTGGGGCAGGTGTTGTCGTCGAGGTTTATACGCCCGTTTCCGGCCGTTTCCTCCCTGTCGCTGGTCATTGTTTCCTCCCATGGTTATAGCGGCTTCTTGCGCCGCGTCCGCCGCGGGCCTTCGGCCCGCCGCGCAGGCCGGGACGGCCCGCCGGGGCCCCCCCGGCCTTCGGAAGGGGCCCGGCTCGCCCGCGCCCGGCTTTGGATAAAAGACGCTCCGTACGGCTGCGTTTCGCCCGTCAGCGGGAACGGGGCGGGTCCGGCCGGAAAATCCGGAAATCGGGGTTTCCGCCCGTCCGGCGATTCGGCCGAAAGGCGTTCAACGCCCCCGAACGCCCGGCGTGGCTTGCAAGAGGATGCCGATTTCTGAGGGGTTAGGGTTCTGCGGTTCCCTGAATCCATTAGCGGGATGGCCGCGGACGCCTTTCCTGAGCCCCTCGCGGATTCTCTCGCGAGCTATCGGAAGCTCTCGGTATCTCCCGGAAGCTCTCGGGATCTCCAGGAAGCTGTCGGGAGCTGCCGCCGGGTATTCCGGCGCCCTGGGCTGAAGCGCCCGGAGCCGGGGGGGGGCACGCGCCCCCGCGCCCAATCAGATCTGCGCCCCGGCCGAGCGCACGTCGCCCCGCTCCACCGCCAGAATCTGGTCGGACCACTTTGCCGCCCAGGCCCTCAGCTCCTGGGCCTCCAGGGGCTTCGGCACTGTCGATACCTCGTGGCTCTCGACGCGCCGCGCGAGTTCGCGGTAAACCTCGGCCTGTTCCGAGTCCGGAGCGGCCTCTATGGTGGTCTTGCCGCCAAGCTCGCTCTGGGTGACTGTAATCGAGCGCGGCACGTACTGCATGACCTGCGTGCCGGTCTGCTTTACGAAGTCGTCCACGATAGCCTTCTGGTAGCCCGAGGAAACGCTGTTGGCTATCACGCCCCCCAAAAGGGCCCCGCCAGCGTTCGAGTACTTCTGGATTCCCCTGAAAAGGTTGTTGGCGGCGTAGATGGCCATGAAGTCCGAGCTGGACACCGTAAAGACGTGCTGGGCTATGCCCTCGCGGATAGGCACCGCGAAGCCGCCGCAGACGACGTCGCCCAAGACGTCGTAAATTACGTAGTCGAGCTCGAGCTCGTCGTAGATGTTCTGCTGCTTGAGGAGTTGCACCGCGGTGATGATGCCGCGCCCGGCGCAGCCGACGCCCGGGGAGGGGCCCCCGGCCTCGACGCAGTAGATGCCGTTGTAGCCCTCGAAGATGGCCTCCCTCGCCTCGACCCGGCCCTTCTCGCGAAGGAGCTCCAGGATGGTCGGGATGTAGGTACCGTCCCGGAGGGTGTTGGTGGAGTCGGCCTTGGGGTCGCAGCCGAACTGCATGACCTTGTAGCCCATGTCCGCCAGCGCCGCCGACAGGTTCGAGGTCGTGGTCGACTTCCCGATCCCGCCCTTGCCGTAAACGGCAATTTGCTTCAGCTTCCGCTCCCCCTTGCGGGCCGGCCCCGCGCCCCGGGGCCCGGGAGCCGAACTCCCGTTCCCGCCGGGGGCCCCGCTCCCGTTCCCTGCGCCCGGGCTCCCGTTTCCGTTTCCGCCCTGCGGGCTCGCGTTGGCGGCGGCGTCGACGGAGAGCCTGCCGACCGCGCCCGCCCCCTGGGCCGACGCGCCGGAGGCGGCCCGCTTACTGCCGTTCCCGCGGTCGAGAGGGTCCTTGCCGCGGCCGACGGCATCGGCGCCGCCGGGCTTGTCCTTCGTCAGGAGTCCCCGGCGCCGCGCGGAAACCTTGGCGGACCGTGCGGCTACCGCATTCTTCTCAACCCCGCAATCGCAGGGCCGCATATTCATCGTCGCCATGCTATGGCCTCCTCATTCGTTTGCGGCAAGCGCCTGCGGACCCGGCCCTGATAAGGCCGCCTGGCCTCCTTGCGTCGGCGCTTGCCTTCTGCGGACTTATTGTCCCCGCCGCAGGATCCCGAAGCCCCCACCGTCCGGGGGAAACAAGATTTTTGGCAACACCCTGCCCTTTGCCCCGATTCCTTCAGCCCCCGGCCGAAAGGCACGTGACGTCGCGGCTTTCCGCGCTGGGGGCACGGCCGGCGATCCATGAGGCGGAAGCGGAATCGCGTCCGGAAGGACCGCGTCAGCCGTATGTACCCGGGCCCTGTGGCTTGCGCCTTCCTTTAGTCTATTTAATTAGGAGAAGGAAGGATCCGCGAAATCGTGGATCACGATGTCGCTTATCTTCAGTTTGCCTTTTGGGATGACTCCCGTCTGCTCAAGATCGTCCAGCCAAGGCGTCACCTGGTCGTTTTGTATTATTAACTTTTCCGAGTAGTAATGGTTGGCCGAAACGGGAACTCCTATGGCCTCCTCGGTCCAGGCCCTGGCCCGCTCGGAGTTTGCGTTAATCCACTTCTGCCCCCGAGTGATGGCCCGGACGAAGCCGCGTACGGCCTCTGGGTTCTTCGAGATGAAATCTTCAGTGAAGAAGTAATAACCCAGCCCGGCTATCTCAGGCCCAAGCCCGGCCTCGGAGGAATCGGCTACCTTCAAAAGATCCGCGTCCTGCATGCCCTTGTAAAACGGCGGATGAACGCCCCCCACGTCGGTGAGGCCCTGCTTCAAGGCCTGGATGGCCTGGACGTCGGGCATGGTTACCCACTCGATCTTGTCCCTGGGTATCCCGTACCGGTCGAGTATGCGGTTCGCCAGAAAGTCGCTGCACGAGTTGGTGGAAATGATCGAAAACTTCAGCGTGCCGGGAATGTCCTTCAAATCTGCCAATGACTTGACGCCGGGGTACTTTTCGGGATTTACGAACCACCACATGTGCCTCAATCCCGGATCGAAATCGGGCGGCGGCTCGATCCCGGCGCGGGCCACCCCTTTGAACTTCGCCCCCCCGTTAATCGCCACCGCGAGCCCGTTGGGATGCAAATCGGTCGTGTCGTTGGCTCCGCTTATGATGGACGGCACCTGCTGGGGAGCCTGCAGCTCCCCCGTAAATACTATCTGGACTCCCTCGTCCGCGAAGAAGCCGAGCTTGTCCGTCACCAGCCACGGGGCGAGCGAGCAGTCGCGGCGCGTATAGGTCTTAATAACCTTAAGTTCGTTTGCGGCCGCCGTGCCGGAACCCCCGCCTCCTGCGGGCCCGGCCGAAGCTCCGGAAAATGTCTCCGACGGCTTGGTCGCCTTAGTGCGGCCGGCTATCGCGCCGAAGGCGATAAGCGCTACGACCGCAACCCCTATGACTATGCTGGCCACGTGCTTCTTGGCGAGTGCCATATTCGTCTCCTTGGCTCCGCGCCGATCAGGCGCGGTATACCGCATATCGCTATTGATTACCCTGATATATCTATTATGATTTGGACTTATATTCCCTAAAATATGCCCTGAAAGGAAAGCTGACGGCCTTGAACTCAGAAACCTTTACCGGCGCGAACAAGCAGCCACACATTCCTGCCGTCACTATGCCATGCCGCCCCTATGCCATCCCGCCCGGCTCCCGCGTCTAATAATCGTCCGGACTGTATGGGCCGAATGGGCCAAAGCGCAAGTCCATAAGGCTTATGCGTGGAACGGCGGCCTTAAAAGCCGTTGGGTGCCGACGGGCGCTCAGGGGACAGCGGCGAACCGGGTTTCCGCCACTGCGAGCTTTCCCGAGAAGCCCGGCTGGAACCTGGGCTCGGGAACAGCCTCCGGGGCGAACTGCCCGCCGCTTTCCTGGAGGTTCTCCCAGACGATCTGCCTTACGGCCGCGAAGGCGCCGCTCGCGCGCATCTCGCGGTTCGTTCGGGGACGGGGAAGTTCGACCCCGATAACCGCTCTGATCCGCCCTGGATTTGGGCTCATGACCACCACGCGGCCGGCTAAGAGTATCGCCTCGTCGATGCTGTGGGTGACGAAGATTATGGTCTTGCCGGTCTTCTCCCAGATGCGCACGAGCTCGTCCTGCAGGGTCTCCCGGGTCTGCGCGTCCACAGCGGCGAAAGGCTCGTCCATCAGGAGGACCTCGGGGTCGTAGGCGAGGGCTCTGGCTATGGCCACGCGCTGCTTCATACCCCCCGATAGCTCGTGGGGGTAGCGGTCCTCGAAACCAGCCAGGCTCACGAGCTCGATGTATCGCGAGCTGATTTCCCGGCGTTCCCCGGCCGGGAGCCCCTTCATTTCCAAGCCGAATTCCACGTTCTTCCTTACCGTCCGCCAGGGGAACAGGGCGTAGCCCTGCATGACGATCCCCCTGTCCAGCGCCGGGCCGATAACCTTCTTGCCGTCTATTATTATGGTCCCGGAGGTGGCCTTGGAAAGCCCGGCAAGGATGTCCAGCAGGGTCGACTTCCCGCAGCCGGAAGGGCCCACAATGGACACGAACTCCCCGCACCTGACGTCCAGGCTGAAGTTCTCTATCGCCACGAAGGACTCCTTGCCGTCTCCATCCTTGGCCCGGACCTGGTACTCCTGCCTGAGGTCCCTCAAAACTATCTTGTAGTCCTCGTCCAGATAGCCCAATTTCTCCGCGGTAATCGGCATGTCTGTCGCCTCTCTTTACCAAGACGCCTTAACGCGCCTTGCCCTGCCCCATAGCATGGCCGACGGGGCGTCACTTTATTGCTTAACTACCGGACCGCCCGTCTTATCGGCGGAAATTCTTAGTCTTCATCGAAACCGAGCAATTAATTAAGAAACAACATCGAGGATTGCCGACAGCATGACGGAGCCTCGCAGGATGCGCTAGACGACGCGTTGAACGGCAAGCATCAAACTCGGACGGCTTGTTAGATTCAGAAGGGCAGAATTCAGGCCGTCATGGAATAGCTGGAACTGATGTCCGACCCGAGGCCGGAAAACGGAAAAGGCTGAAGCCGACTTGGAAAGCCTGCTTCAGCCTTCAGATTTTCTGATCAGCCGGGAGAGGGCGATGGGGTCAGGTCTGGCGGACGGAGCCCGCGCAACCACGACAGCCCGCCAAACGGGCTGGGTGGCCTGAGCAATTCGCGGCGTTACGCTCGGTATCGCGATCCATCTTGCCAAGTTCCGTTTCCGGGCAGTTGCCCGAGAGGTGTCTGCGGGGGTGTCTCAGGTTCTGGAAAATCAGTGCGCCGCCGACCTGCGGCCAACTGGTAAGACGCATACTATCCGCCAAGCCGCAGGCTGTCAAATCATTTTTTAGGGTTACTGGACCTAAAAATGGACCAGTTAATTTATTTCCACAATCCAGCCTAGGACTTTACCGTTCTTGACGACCTTCGGAACATCAATAAATATAAGCTTTTGAATGAGATCCTTATGCTCTTTCAACGTCCTCCCCGCAGCTATCTCGCACTATAATATCCTTCGGTGAAAAATAATAACGTTAAAAACTATTTCCAAAACACATAATTTCAGTTGTTTAAATTTATGTTAATAAATTACGGCCCCATATGCCATAAATTTTGTATTTCGCCCGGTATTCTCTAGGACGCAACCTGAACGGCAAAGGAGCTTCCGGCCCAAATTCAGCCGGGTACATCACTAGTACTCCTGAGGCTTGGTTCTCCGTATTTCCTGATCGCGGACAACTAGCCGCCTGTGCCTTTAGCAAGCAACAGAGAATATACGCAAGCTGACTCCTGATGCAGTATGTTTTATTCTTTAACTATGATTAATAGCGGTCGGGTTCGGACGACTTCCCTGCACATCCATCGCCCGCTCCAGCTTCTTTCTTCGGATAAATATATTCCGAAACCGTAAAAAGGCAGCGCGCCTGCCCGGAGCTGGCTACATCATTCAGCCTCAAGTCCAAAACAGACTCAGAGGGAGACAAAACATACCAGTTATTGGGGTGTGATTGTTCAGCACGCCTGTTTCTTTCGGAAATTCTCCACCCAGTTCTTCATCATTAGCCACTCGTTGACTTTTTACGTTTTCGTCATATATCACCTACAGTTATTTCCTGTTTTATTATAACTCCTGTCGTTCAAATTTTTTAACCGGTCCAGTTTATTAAAAAACTTTGCAACGAGATAATTCTAATGATTTTTTTGCCTTTAATATTTTCTATCCTACAATTTATTTTCATTGTTTTGTTGTCACTTTAATTATCATCCTTAAAATTTATAAGCTTTTCATATAAAACTCATTTTCCCCTATCGGATTTTTCTCTATAATTAATTTTTGTAAGAAACCCCAATTTCCAAACACGGAATTTTATCAATTATTTAGAATCGACATATTGATATTCCAATATCAATTATGTTTATTGGCACATCTGTTTTTTAAAATTTATGATACCTCTTAAAGTTATTCGTCACGGCCTCATATTAATATAATTTTTTAAAAATTATTTATCCCTTTGCAAATGATACAGGATGAACCTGGCATGAAACTAAGCCAGGCATAACGAGTAAGGCGCCAACGCCCGGCAGTCTCGGACCGTATTTCTTAAACGGTTAAACCTCCGGACACGATCGAATTGACACAGCATACTTTCACAACAGGAAGCTTGATATGACATTTATTGAATCGCGGAATATTTAAAATTTACTTCTCCGTCAGATATACGTTTCACTATTTCACCATGTACGTCCGCCCTATACGTTTTCATGGTGTAATATACTCAAGATGCAACAAGGGAAAGCGTCTCCCTTCATTGTCATATTCAGATCGGCTGATTTCAATAAATCCCAAATGCTTGTAGAACCCAACTCCTTGTTCGTTCTGTTCATTTACGTCTACAAATTTTACGCCTAAATTTTTAACTGCAAAATTTAAAAGGAATTTTCCAATACCTTTCCCTCTGCTATTGACATCAATAAAAAGCATTTCTATTTTTTCCTCTACGGTGCCAATAAAGCCTTGAAATATGCCATTACAATCACAATAACCGTATAACTGCTTAACATATTTTAATGTTTGTTCCACTTCCGGTTTGATTTTCACTATATCACTGTCTAAGAGAAAAGCGTGAGTTTTCTTTACAGAAGATTCCCATATTTCCAAAAAACGAGATATTATTAACTCGTCACGATTGTTTAATAAATTTATTATATTCATCTCTACTCTCTAAAACAATAAATTTGTTAGCGTCAATCTAAAGAATACCCTGATTTTTATAGTTAAATCACGCTGCTCCTTTCATTTTGCTCATTTCGGTAATATACAGATAAATTTACCATATTAAAAATTAAATTTCAATAACCATCCAGGCGGTTGCCCCGGGTTGAGCCTGAACTTTCAGGAACCCCCTCCTCTCAAGGGGAAATGGCACCAAATAATAAGGTTCATGGAACCCAAAACAGACCATTTGATCCCCTGCGGCGACACAGCTCAGTTTTCTGGAAAGTCTAATGATATCATTAACTTATTGAACACAGAGAGCATCTTGATGACCACCCTTCCACAAGGCGGGACTGAAGTGATGGACAGGGGAAATGGACTAAAGTTATAAGGCGACGGATTTAGGCCTGTCGGAATACCCCCCTTGAAGATAGCCATGCTTGCAACCAGCAATTGAGAGCATATTTATATAATTATTTATGTAAATTTATATTTGCTCATTATTATATTTGCTTTGAGCATATAAACAATACATATAATACTTAATAACTAAACATCGAAAATCAGTATCGGTATTATCATTATTGTCTTGCCAGGCCACAACATACGGCAGAATCATACGATATGCATCCTGGAATTTAGAAGGAGGCGAGGAGGCTGAGGAGGATGAGGGGGGTGGCCAGCTGAATGATTACCCAAAAACCGGGGTAACCGCCTGAAAGGGGACACGAGTCCATTTTTTGACGACGTCCGTCCAGGTCCGTCGGCTGCATCCGCTCGGCTCCTCCGGAAAAGCCGACTCGCTTCCTCCTGCTGGGGCCCGACGCCCTCCGCGTCCCCTGAGCCGGTCGACCACGTCGAGGCTGGCGGAAGACCCGTCCTCCCTGGAGGGGAAGGCGTCCGGCGGGAGGGGAAGGCTCCGGCGGGAAGGGAAGGCGTCCGGACGCCCTTCCAGAAGGCCGGACCTCCCAGCTTCCGGCCGCTCGCCGCAAACCCTGTCGCCCCTTTCGAGGGCGCCCCGGCATAATTGCTGGCGTACGCCGCCAGTCAGCTCGCCCCTCCGCGACGGGCTCGGACGGGTTCGCCTGGCCCGAGGACTCCTCCAGGCCGTCGGGCATATCCGCAGGGACCGAGTTCGCCCTCCGGCCGTCGCCACCCGGAGAACTCTTGGCCTCCTGCCCCGGCCAGAGATTGGCCTCCGCCACCGTTAGGCGCCTTGACATGCCGGGGCCGGCAGCTCCCGACGCCGCGCCCCGGAGGCGGGCCGCCCGCGTCCGCGCCTCCCTAGCGCCAGCGCGGCCGCCAGGCGGTGATCAGCGGCAGGCGAAATTTCCATCCTCTGCCCGCCTCTTCTCCCAGGACGCAAAAAGGCCCCCTGCCATACACTCCGGCAATCCGGCAACAGGGGGCCTCTTTCTGCGCAACCGCGGTGGGTCCGCCGCTTCGCATATCCGTATGCCCTTGCGGGCTTCAAGGCTCAATCATGCACAGGATATAGAAAAAGGTCTCCCGCTCACTCCAAAATCGGGAGACCTTTTTCTTTTCCGAAGGCTATTGGAAATGAGCCTTCAGATTCTTGAAGGGAACTTCAACGAACTTCGGGAAGAGAGCCTTTTTCCTACCGTTCGCGGTTCCTGGACAGTCGGCGCCGATCCCGTGTACTACGCGGGTCCAGGCCCGCACGTCGACCTGTTGGCCGGGGAGGTAGAGCCGACCGCTTGGAGCGCGCCGGCCGGGCCTGCGTTTCGCGGGCCACCGCAACTGTCCTTCTGCCCGAGGGTTTACCCTATTACCCAGGGCTTCACGTAAGGCAATACCACGTGCCTTTGTTCGCAAAGAGCTGTCCGGCCAGGTTTTCTGGCTACCGGATCCATCTACTCGCGGCGCCTTCCCGGAGGCCCCTAAGCCCCCAGTGACGTAAGCCTTGGAAATTTACCTCTTTTTCACCGGCTGGAAGTTAGGCTCTGACCCGTTCCCTTCCTTCCGGCTATCCCTCGGCTTTACCGCTTTCGTCCCCGGAACACAGCGGCGGGTCCGCAGTCGCTTCTACGACACTTCCCTGTTCCGGTCAGCTATTGCCAATGGTTTAGTAATTAGGGTACCTCCTTAAATTTCTGGTTTCCTCCGGCTGGCGGGCTTCCCTGAGCCCGTTGCCTGCGCCCAAAGGGCATGTTCCGCGGAGAGGGATCAGGACAAAAAAAACCCGAACCAAGCGCAATGCTGATTCGGGATGCCCTTCTTATCCTGAACCTAATTCCCGGACCGCGGGGAAGAATGTGGCGGCAGATTTTGGTTTCTGGCTCCCGGATCAACCCTGGCAATCGCCTTCCCAGCCCTTTCGAGCCAGTGGCTTTAGGCGCCTCACGCACCTTTTTGCTTCGGTCCCCGATTACAGAGGCGGGCCCGCTCTCGAATTTAACGAGATTCCCAATTAGGCCAGGCGGCCTTCATCAAACTCCAGGAATCGACTGCCTGTTTCTGCCTGGAGTCTTTATACGCGTTTACCGGATCCAGATCAAGCCCTTTTTTTAGCCGCCCGTGCCTTTTTCCGCCCGCTCTGGCGCTAACCTATTCAAATTATTGATCATTTTCCCTCCCGGGAAAAATTCGGAGGCTTGTTTTTTTTTTGACGGATCCCCTCCGCCCTTCCCCCCGAACCCCCGTTTTCGAGCCTGGAAAGCCCCCCCAGGAGATGCCCGACGTTGCCCGGAAACCATCAACGCCATACGCCGCGCGCCTTTGCCGACGGCAAGGCCCGGAAACCCGAACGCGTTTCCGAAGCCGGGAGACGGCCGCGTCCCCTAGGGAACTTCCGTCCGCGCCGCCGGAGCGCCCCACAAGCGGCATTGCAACGCGCAATGCCATATTCGGCATAGGTTTCCTTATGAATGGCCCTTTTTCCCGGACTCCACTGCCGCATCGGATACCCGTGCGCCGGGTGTCCGCGGCCGGGCCCGGCGCAGGGAATCTCACCTAAGCCGGGACGGCGCGGTTCCGGCTGACGGAGGTACGGAGGGACAGCGTTTCGAAAGTCGCAGAATTACTGAGGGCGGTGCCGGAGGGCCGGAGCGAAGCATAGCCTCCGGAGCGAAGCATAGCCTAAGGCGCCCTCCTCGCGGGAAGCCCCCCTTTGCCGGATTCCCTCCTTCCGGGAGGGGGCTCCTCGCCGCGCCCGCCTATCGCCGGAAACCTCTTTCGCAGTCCCGCGAGGCCAGGGCTCCCCGCGTTCCGGCGGGGCCCTGCGGCGCTGAAGGGCCCCGGCCCCCCCGCGTTCCGGAAAGGGCGGCTACAGGTGCTCCATCACGTACAGCACGGTATTCACGTAGACCCCGTCGTTATTGTACTTCCTGATGACCGCCCTCCTCTTGTCCTCGGAGGACATGTCCCCGGACCAGCCGTGCTCCCGGAGGAAGTTCCCGATGCTGAAGACGGCGTCCTGCTTCTGGAAGAGATCTATCCGCTGGTCCCCGTCCCCGTCCACGGCGTAGCGGGCTATGTTGGAAGGCATGAACTGCCCGAAGCCTATGGCCCCGTAGATCGAGCCCGGGAACTCCATGGGATCGTGCCCGTTCTCCCAGGCGAAGCGGAGAAGGGCCGCCAGCTCGTCCCTGGCCCAGGCGCCCCTCTTAGCGGCCGTCGCCGCCAGAAACTCCCTGGACTCCTCGTCCCGGGCGAGATCCGACACGTGCGGCCCTATGAGCCCGTAGTCGGCGGACGCCGCCATGGAGGCTAAACTGGCCGCGGCCCGCGCCTTCCCGAAGTAGCTCCCGTAACCGGTCTCTATCCACATGAGGGACGCCACGAGCTTGCCGGGCACGTGATACGCCCTCTCCATCCTCTCGAAGACGGGGAGATCCGCCTGGTACATCCCCCTGAGCTTCGCGACCGCCCCGGCGTTCGTGAACTGGCCGTGGGTGGAGCTCCTGTCGGGGGCCCTGGCGGGCGGGGGGCTGTAGTCGGCAAGCGATCTGACCCTGCCGCCCTTAAGCTTTCCGTCCAGCTCGTCCGCGAGCTCCTGGCTCACCCTCGCCGCGCCGCCCCCGTGGTCGTTCCGGTAGGCGGCTATGGCCCTCCTGGTCCCGGAGCCGTTGCGTCCGTCTATGGCCACGTCGTAGCCCAGCTGGTAGAGCCTCTCCTGGACGGCCTTGGTCAGATCCGATCTGAAGAAGATCGGGAAGAGCTCCCTCAGCTTGGTCTCCATAGGCCCGGGGTTGTAGCTAAGGCCCGGAGAGCCGAAAAAGCCCCTGAGCTTTTCCGGGGGAAGCCCCTCGCGCGCAAGGGACCCGGCCAGCTGGGCCCAGGGCTGCGGCACCCCGCTCAAAGGGGCGCCCGCCACCGGCGCGGGCTCGGAGGCCTTGACGGGCGGAGGGACGGTCCCCGGCACGGGTTTCGGAGGTTTGGTGGCCCCGCAGCCCGCCATGGCGAGGACGCAGACAAGCGCGGGCAGAAGGGCCCGGATCGCCTTGGTCCTGAGGCGCGGCCGGGCTATGCGGCGCCCGGGGGCGCCGAGGGGGCCCGCTTCCGGGCCTTTGCGGCTGTTGAGCATATTGCCTCCCTGGGCCCCGCCGGCTCTTGGCCGCGGCCGGGGCGCCTTCGTTAATGCCTGGCGCGGGGCGTTCGGGACGCCCCATGGAGGCCCGCGATCCGGGCCGGGAAACTCGAACAGGCGCCTCCCCCGGCGCGACCGGGCCGGGAGAGGCGACGCGGGCCCGCCGCCGCCCCGGCCGGCATGCTACCAGGGAGGCTTCGGGCCCATCCGGAAAAACGCTAGCCGTTGCGGCGTAGCGGCCGATCCCCCTTTGACGGCACGGGAAAACCGGGTCCTGGCGCCCCTTCTTGTCGCTTCGCGGGCTTCGCTGGCTTCGCTGGCTTCGCTGGCTTCGGAGGCTTAGGGCGGACGGAAGCGACTTGGCCCGCCTCTGAAAAGCTTCCTTCGGCTTCGCCCGGTTTCGGCCGGCTTGGGTTTGCTTAGGTCCTGCTCAGGCCCCTTCCAAGCGACTTCGCCCTACACCGGCACCGGGCGCCCGGCCAGCCTCTCCCGCCGCCGAACGAGAACGGCTACCTGCTGGAGGACGGCTTCCTACTAATTGTGCCTCCTGCCGGAAAAGAAATCCCCGCCCGGCTGCGGTGCCGCAGCCAAAAACCAGTTCCGGCGCGGCGGCCGGCCGCCTCCGGGGCCTTCCGGACTCCGCTAGTCACCGCTCCGCGTCCGCCAACCCGCCCCTTCCGGATTACCGCTTCATGCTCCTGGGCGGCAAAGGCGGTCCCCGGGGCACGCGGGGCAAGGGCCGAGCCCGGTGGCGAAGGCGGAGGCAAACGCCCGTGAGGGTGCAAGGAAAGACTCTTTTCCCGGCACCCCCCCCGTTCCCGGACGGGCAGGGCAAGCCACCGGACGCAGTCCCCGTCCCGGTGAGCCGTCCGCAAGCGTTCAGGCAACCGTCCCGAGCCTCCCCTTTCCCTCGGCGCCCCGCTCGGGCTTCCAGCGCCTTCCGGGGCCTTCCCGAAAGGGGCCTTATCCCTTAAGCCGTCTCCGGGCTGCCGGCCTCCCCAAGCTTTCGGAGTTCTGAGGCAAACTCGGGTTCCGGGAGTCCAAGGGGCCCGGGGCCATCGGAATTCAGGCGCCCCGGGCCCGCCGGGAACCGGGCGTCCGCAGGCTTCCGGGATCTCTGGCCTCCCCTTGGCCCTTTCCGGACTCTCCGCCCCTTTAGGCGCTTGGGGCCTTTTCGGCCGGGCGGAAGCGCCCCGCCTACAGCACCAAAGTCCTCCTGATGTTCTTCACCACCTCCTCCGGGTCGTCCGACATGAGGAAGGTGTCCAGATCGTCCGGGTTGATGTACTTCTTGTCGAGCATGCTGGCCTTCATCCACTCGATAAGCCCGGCCCAGTACTCAGAACCCATCAGGTACGCCGGGAAGGACCTTATGCGGCGGGTCTGTATGAGGGTTAGCGCTTCAAAGAACTCGTCCATCGTCCCGAAGCCGCCTGGAAGCACCACGTAGGCCTGGCTGTACTTGACGAACACCACCTTTCTTATGAAGAAGTAATGGAAGTTCATCTTCACGTTGGAGAAGCGGTTGGGTTCCTGCTCGTGCGGGAGCTCGATGTTGAGGCCTATTGACAGCCCCCCCGCCTCGGAAGCCCCCTTGTTGACGGCCTCCATGATGCCGCCGCCGCCCCCGGAGACCACCCCGAAGCCGCTCTTGGCCAACAGGTAAGCCGTCCTCTCCGCCATCTTGTAGGCCGGATCCCCGGGCTCCGTCCTGGCCGACCCGAACATGCTCACGCAGGGCCCGGCCTCGCTCATAGCCGTGAACGCCTTCACGAACTCGCTCATGATGGAGAACATCCTCCAGGACTCGCCCACTCCCAGGGCGTTAACCGGGTACGGGTCCCGAAGGGTGTACTGCTTCTGCATACTCTTGATGGTTGAGGCGGGGGGATCGCAGGTTTCGGGGTGGCTTGGCTTCTTGTTCATTTCGGCTTGTCTGGTCCTTCCGGTGCTGGAGGCGGAACCTGCCCTCCTCGCCGGGGGGCAGGGCGAGGTTTCCGGGCGTTTCCGGGCCGTGCCGTGCCGGGCCCTGCCTTGAGAAGGGGGGAGGGCCTAGACTGAAAAGCGGGCCCGGCGGAAGCCCGGGCCGGACCTCTCAGGGCGGCTAAAAGGTGAATTGTATCATATTTTCAACAGATATGCCGAAATCGACCACAGAGATCCGCATCTTTCCGCGGCGCATGGCCTGACGCATGGGCCTGTACAACCTATCGAACACGGCCCGGCTGCGGCGCCCCCCGGGGCCGCCCCCGGAATTCCGCCGCCTCCATGCTCCGGGTACCCCGGCAACGGTCCTCCCGAACTGAAGCGTTTCCAGATTCCGGCCAGGACCCGAACCGCCGGCATCGCCACCGCCCGGGCCGGGCAACCCTTCCGGCCTATCGGCGGCCGTGTCCCGAAATGCCGTCCGGACCGCCCGCAGGCGTTTGGGCGGCCCTCCCGCGAACGGGCACGGGGGTTCCCGGCGCCGGGGAACATAAGCCGCCCTGGCCCGTCCTGTCCATATCCTTCTTTCGCGTTCCCGTACGTCCTTCCCGTCCCCGGCCTTCCTTCCCGTCCCCGGCCTTCCCTCCGACCCCGTTCTCCCTTCCCGCCCCCGCTTATCAATGTCGGGCGACGCCGCCCTCCCGGAGACGTCCGGGGAAAGAGGCCGATCGAACGGCTCCGGAACGCGGCCTGGTGCCATTCGGGAAGGCGCCGGGCCGTTTTCGGGAAGGGGCGCATGGGGGCCCGCGAAGCGTCAGGCTCGCCCGAGGCCATCCCGCCAGGAACGGCCGATATGCCGGTCCCGGGGAATTCTCCGTCCCTTCAGGGCCGAAAAAGGGATTTCCAGGACTTTCGGGGCTGGTTCCCCAGTTTACCTTGAACCGTATTTGAATATTTTTTCGCCCGTCCAGAGAATTGTTCTCCCGGCGGCAAGCAGGGGGAGGGGGGGCGGACAGCGGGGCCGTGAAAGAACTGCGCCAAAAAATAGAGTCATTGCGCAGAACCTCCGCCTTCGGCGCTCGTCTGCGGGAATGCGGCCTTCAAGGCCGCTTTCCGTCCTGCAGACCCCGTCCCCCGCTTTCCCCGGGCAACCGGACGCGGTGCCCGCTCCCGCTCAGCGCCTCCCCCGCCCCGGCTTTTCCGGCTCCCCCGGGGCATTTCCCATACGGGATTCCCCTCCCCCCGCGCTTTCCGGCCCGGCCTCCCCTCCCCCCTTTTCCCCCCTTCCCCCGCCCTTTTCAGGTTTCCCCCTCACTCCTCCCGACGGCCCCGGGCCTCGGTTTTCTTCTTGCGTCTTTCGGAAAGCCACACGAGGCCCGCTCCTTGACAGCGCCCCTTGCCAGCCCTAAGATTGATCCCGTGCCCTGCCTTAACCGCCTTTGAACCGCCCGGCCCACCCCTGCGCGGCAGCGCAGGGGCGGGAACGGCGGTACCACGCGTCGATCCACAGTAAACGGAGGAACCTGAATGACGATCAAAGTAGGCATCAACGGAGTCGGCCGCATCGGCCGCCAGGAGTTGAAGGCGATCC
Source organism: Deltaproteobacteria bacterium (assembly GCA_031267005.1). Lineage (GTDB taxonomy): Bacteria > Desulfobacterota > Desulfarculia > Adiutricales > Adiutricaceae > JAIRZX01. Next base: position 2,884 of record JAIRZX010000302.1, on the reverse strand, counting down.
TCGCGCGCCACCCGGACAAGCTCCAGGTGGTGGCGGTGAACGACCTGTACGACGTCAACACCAACGCCCACCTGTTCAAGTACGACTCCAACTACGGCCGGTTCAACGGCAAGGTGGAGATCAAGGGTCAGAACTTCGTGATCAACGGCCAGGAGATCCAGAGCTTCGCCCACAAGGACCCCAAGGAGATCCCCTGGAAGGGCGCCGGCGCCCAGCTGGTGATCGAGTCGACGGGTGTCTTCACCGAGGCCGCCAAGGCCAAGGCCCACTTGGACGGCGGCGCGAAGAAGGTCATCATCAGCGCCCCGGCCAAGGGCGAGGACGTGACCGTCGTGCTCGGGGTCAACGAGGAGAAGTACGACCCGGCCAAGCACCAGATCATCTCGAACGCCAGCTGCACCACCAACGGCCTCGCGCCCGCGGTCTCCGTGGTGCACAAGAACTTCGGCGTCGAGAAGGGCCTGATGAACACCATCCACAGCTACACCAACGACCAGAGGATCCTGGATCTCCCCCACAAGGACCTCCGGAGGGCCCGGGCGGCGGCCTTGAACATGATCCCCACCACCACCGGCGCGGCCAAGGCCCTGGCCCTGGTCATACCGGAACTGGCGGGCAAGTTCGACGGGCTCTCCCTCCGCGTCCCCACCCCCACGGTCTCGGTCGTGGACTTCACCTGCACGCTCTCGAAGTCCACCACGACCGACGAGGTCAAGGCGGCATTCAAGGCCGCTGCCTCCGAGGGCAAGCTCAAGGGCATACTGGGCTACGACGAGGAGGGCCTGGTCTCCATGGACTACAAGGGCTGCGAGCTCTCCTCCGTAGTCGACGGCCCCTTCGTCCAGGTCCTGGGCGGGAACCTCCTGAAGGTGCTCGCCTGGTACGACAACGAGTGGGCCTACTCCTGCCGCGTGAGCGACCTCGCGACGCTCATCGCCGACAAGGGCATCTAGGCCCCCGCGGGGGCCTCCAAGCGGGCCGGGCGCTCCGGGGCGACGCGCCGTCCGGACTCCCGCCGTCCCGCGGGGGCCCCGCACGGGCCGGTTGCCGCATGCCGAGGGGCCGCGGGGGGCCAAGCGCCCCCCCGCGGGACCTCGCGCGGGAAAGGCCGGGGGGACTTGCACCCCTCCCCGCCCTTCCGCCGCTCCGCCCCGGGACTTAAGCCCCGGCCGGCCGCGCTTCCCGGCTACCGCCCGGAAGCGGGGCGGCCGGAACGATCATTTTCTGGTTAAGGCACACCGCAATCAGGCAAGAAAGGCAGAGCACTTTTAGTTATGACCATGAACGACAACGAGATTCTCGCCGAATACATCCGCAACATCGCCCCCCCCAACAGGGCCGCCGCCGACAGGGCGATAGACCGCGAGTACTGGCTCGCGAAGCCCAGGGGCACCCTGGGCGAGCTGGAGACCGTGGCGATCCAGCTCGCGGGCGTCCAGAACCGCTTGAGGCCCCAGCACCAGCATAAGCTGGTAGTGGTCTGCGCGGGCGACCACGGTGTCGTGGAGGAGGGCATAAGCCTCTACTCCAAGGACGTCACCTACCAGCAAATACTGAACTTCGAGAAGAGCGGGGGCTGCATCACGGTGCTGTCCGAGAACGTCGGGGCCAAGGTCATCCTGGTCGACGTCGCCGTCGACCACGATCTCCCCCCCCACCCGAAACTGGTGAGCGCGAAGATAGCCCGCGGCACCCGCAACCTCGCCAAGGGCCCGGCCATGACCCGCGAGGAGGCCGTGGCCTCCATCATCACGGGCATCGAGGTCGTGCTGAAGGAGCCCTACGTCGACCTGGTGGCGGCGGGCGAGATGGGCATCGGGAACACCACCCCCAGCTCCTGCATGGCCTCGGTCTTCACGGGCATGTCCCCCGAGGAGGCGACCGGGCGCGGCGCCGGATTGGACGAGAAACAGGTCCGGCACAAGGTGGACGTGATCAAGCGGGCGCTGGAGGTCAACAAGCCGGACCCCGGCGACCCGCTGGACGTCCTCTCGAAGGTGGGCGGCCTGGAGATAGGCGCCATGTGCGGGGTCTACCTGGGCGCCGCCATCCGCAAGGCGGGGATAGTGATAGACGGATTCATCGCGGCGGCCGCCGCGACCCTGGCGGAGAAGCTCGCCCCCGGCGTCCGCGAGTACATGATAGCGGGCCACAAGTCCCGCGAGAAAGCCCACATAGCCCTCCTCGACTTCCTTAAGCTCCGTCCGCTCCTGGATTTGGGCATGTGGCTGGGCGAGGGCTCCGGCGCCGCGGTGGCCATGTACATCTGCCAGTGCGCCTGCGAGCACTTCAACAAGATGACCACACTGCAGGAGGCCTCCATCACGGACGTGGTCCTCTGACAGCCGTTTCGGCTTCGCGCCGAAAAGCCTGCCAGGCAACGCCGCCTTGCCGTCCGGCTTCCCGGTCCCGGCCCAGCGCCGGGGCCCGCCCCCGCGAGACCCGCGCCCCCCGGTTTAAACCGGGGCGGCGCGGGTTTTCCTTTCCTGGCCCCGAACGACTGCCCAGGGACGTTTGCCCATGGACGCTTTTCCGGCAGGGCGGAACTCCTTTCGGGCCGGTCGCGGAAGGGATGCGGGACTCCCGGCTCGGTAAAGGCCGGGACTCCAGGCGAGTGAAGGGGCGGACGCAGGGCGTGGGAAAGCGCGGGGAGGAGAGGGAAAGCGCGCGAGACGGGGGGCAAGATGGCGGGAAGACGGCCCCGCGCGCCGCGAAGGCCCCGTGGCAGGAAAAGCCGCCCTCCCCTCCGTCGGAACACGTCACAATTTTTTCAAGGCTAAACCACTGTAATTATTAGGTAAATCCCGTTTTTCGTTAAACTTTGGCGGATCTCCGGCCGGATGGCGGTGCCCTGGCATTACCGCCGCCGATTCGCCGTCCGGTG
>JAIRZX010000267.1 GCA_031267005.1 Deltaproteobacteria bacterium | reverse complement strand
CCGGGGCATGGCCCTGGCGGCCGCTGGCAGGGCCGGGCAAAGCAGGGCCGGGACGGCGCGCGTTGCGGGCAAGACGGGCCGGGACTGGCCGCTTCGGTACGGCGCGGCCACGGCTTCGCCTCGTTATGAGGCGGCGGTATACGGGTTCAGGGAGCCGAGTTGGCGGTTGCATGCCGACAAGGGTTCCCTGTCAGTCTCATCGGCGATGAGCGTCAGTCGGGCGCGAAGCCGTCCGCGCCGGGCTTCGGCTTGTTCCTGCTTCCCTTGGGGCGGCCCCTTTGCCCCGCCGTCTCGCCGCGGGGGGGCGCGAAGCCGTCCGAGTCGGGCTTCGGCTTGTTCTTGCTTCCCTTGGGGCGGCCCCTGCTGCTTTTTTTGTTTTCCAAGGTGGATAAATCGGAATTAGCTAGGGGGTCCCGACTCTCTGGTTCAAAAGCAAACGGTATTTCCAATCCCAAGCGACTGGAAATTTCTGTCTGTTCATGGGTTAAATTTTCCAAAATATTTATATTTCCGAATGATTTTATTTCAACAAAGTGATTATATGCTATTTCGTTTTTTGCAGATATTGGTGAATCAGATAGTTTGTGGCCAATGGATGAAAGTGCAATATCAGCAATAAACGAAACCAGTATGATTCCCCGAACCGCTTCTATAGTTTGGGCTGGCAACGGCAAGTCTGCGGCATAAGTGCTGTTTATTTCAAAAATATGACTGACTGATTGTTTTGAACAATACAATTTCAAAGCTTCCTGGAAGGAATATTCTGTAGTTGATAATAGTAAGTATTTACCGGCATTTGTGACTGATTTTTGGATTTCTCTCCGCGATTCATCGCCGAAGCGTAATCTGTCTATTGTATATTTAGTATCTATATAAGTTTCCTTTATGTCTTGAATTACGTAGCCGAAAGGCTGATTGCCATCCAAGCTAATCGCAACTATTATACCGGCAAAAGATCTTTTCGCGTATTGGTAATCCTTGTCTTTAAAAAATAGCATTGCATCGTTAAACAATAATGGAATTGCAAGTTCTTCAAGTGTAGGAATTTCACCATCTCCAAATAATTTAATTGCATTGTCTCCGCAGATGAGAGACTTCCCGAATTTTTTGATCAGGATATCGTATTCGTAATTTTGAGGCGTATTTTCAAAGAAATCAATTTTATTTGATAATAAATGCAATATATTATTTAAGAAGCCGCGACCGGCGTCAAAAATTTCCAGGTTCAAGCCGATGCCGTATGTATCCAGAGCCCCGACAGTATTGTTTGTCAAATGGATGCCTTTGGAATATCCCGGAAAGAATATCATAAATATCGGCATTTCAGACTTTTGATCAAAATCATATGTTATCCTGAACGGATAAGTGTCATAATATCCCAGTTCGTTTGTGATAAATTTCAATTTATTATTTTCTGGCGGCAGGGTTGCTCTCAAGAGCACGCGGAATGATATTTGTTCTTTTATATTTGAATTTTTGGAAGCCATGCAAAGATATAACTCAAAAAATTTTTCGTAAATACATTTAGTTCCAAGATTTTCATGAAATTCGGTTATCAGCTCAAGCTCGATTTCGGCAGCTGGATAAAGATAGCTTGCATAGGAACAAGGATACCAAGTCGGCACAACATTGAAAGTATCATTATTTGTCAGTTTATAGCAGGCAAGCTCTTTAACCGTGCCGCTCGATTCCGGAATCAGGTTTTCAATTGCTTTGTCAAGACCGATTTTTCCGAGTATCTGGTCTAACAACCAGATATCGCGGAAACGGAAATAACCTGATCCGGGGAAACATGAAATACGAACCCCGAAGAGATTCGGCGAGTCACCGCAGCCGCGCTCCAAACCGAAGGAAAAAACGTATCGGCCGCTGTTTTGGAATACGCCCCGGTTGAAATCTATGGCCTCGCCGAGATACTCGCTGTCGCGACATTTCTTCCCGTCTACGTCTAAAAAAAAGGTGTCCCGGCAACATGTCGCAAAACGCCCGGTCGGGTTCTCATTATAGCTGATAAATCCTTGAAGCGGCCGGGAAAAGGTGACGCCGGATCGTTCTTCATCCCCGTCTTCGTGCCAGCCGGTACCGCATCCGTGCCAGCCGGTTCCGCCTTCGCGCTTGCCAGCTCCATCAATAAAATCGGTCATGCTCGTGCTCTCCGCCTAAGTTCGAATCATCCAGAATCGTCCAGGACCATCTCGAAACATCTCGAAACAACTCGGATAAAAGAGCTAATGCCGACGGACAGCTGATTTCTAGCCGTTTTCGCTTTTCAAAACCAATTGCGAATGCCTTTGGTTTTCAAGCACATGCCGACGACGATTGAAACGGGGCGACGGAATAAAGTCATATGCGCCGGGAAAAATATTTTGCTTCACCCAGTATTATTCGTTGGCGGAACACCGGAAAATCCGGGAAAGCTGATGCCGCGCGAATCCGTTACGGAAAGCCTCCGCGCGGAGCCAGCCGGAAAGCCTCCGCGCGAATCCGTTACGGGTTACGGAAAGCCTCCGCGCGAATCCGTTACGGAAAGCCTCCGCGCGGAGCCAGGCCCCTCAGCCGGACGCGGCCGCCGCCGCCTGCGCCCCCTCGGCCTGGGCGCCCCCGTCTTCCCCCTCCTCCACGTCATCGCCCTCGCCCTCCTTCTTAAGGGTTGGCGAGGGCGGCGCGGCCTTCTCTTTCTTGGAGTTCTTCTTGGCGTCCTGGGCGGATGGGAGTTCCAGGGAGACTATCTCGGCCTGGATCTTGTCCAGGAGTTCCGCCCGCTCCTCTTCGGTGAAGAGGTGGCTGTTGCCCTCGAGGACCGCTCCGGGCACGATGCTCACGGTGTTGTAGTTGATGTTCCCCACGACCCTCGCCGACTGGTTCAGGTGGACCTCGCCGTAGGCGTAGATGTTGCCCTTGACCGTGCCGCTCAGGATGAGGTTCTCGACGAAGACGTCCCCTTCTATGGAGGCCTGGGTGCCGGTCACGAGCATGCCCTTAGCGACTATCGCCCCCTTGAGCCTGCCGTCTATGTTGAGCAGTCCGGTGAAGCGCAGCGTGCCCTCTATCTCCACGCTGCTGGCGAAGAAGGCGTTCCACTCCTGCTTGCCCGGCTTGCCGCTTTTCGAACCGAACATCGATGACACCGCCTTTCCGCCGTCGGGCGCGGGGACGCGTTGGGGCGGGCCAGGCAGAGGCAGCCTCGGCGGGCCCGCGACAGTTTGGGAGGGTGATCTTACAGGCTGGGCAGGGGCAAGGAGCCTGGGGAGGGGAAAGCCCCCGGGCCGGGCGCTGCCGGGCCCGGGGGTTAAAGCCGTCGGAGAAGAAAGAGGATGGGCAAGGCGCCGGGAGGCGCCCCGGAGGGTAGCCTCTAGATCGAGATGCCGAGCTTCTTGGCGAACTCGTGGGGGTCGAAGGGCGCCTTGCACTCGTAACAGTGGGAGGCGTTGCGGAGCTCGGTTACGGAGAAGAACTCCAGCTCCTTCCCGCAGGCTGGGCAGGGGCCGGTGATGAGCTTGGTCTCCTCCTGCATGCATTCGGGGGTGGATTCTATTTCCTTGATGGTCATGATGCAGATTCCTCCGTGTTGTATAACGGCCGCAGGGTTAAGGGTACCCGGCTTGCGGCGCTGAGGCCGCTCGCGCGGGCCGGAGTTCCGGGCCCGTCGGCCGCGTAGTGATTCAGGTGAGCTCGGTCGGGGACCGGCCCGCGCCCCAGCGGCGGGGTCCTCCCCGGAGGTGTGCGAGGCCGAGCGGGATTGATTATTCTGCTCTCAGCCCCGCCTTGATGTCAAGCCCGCAGTTCTGCTAGTATCACGCGGGTCGGCAAGCAGCGGATACGGGCAGCGCCACTCGTGTCGGCATTAAGCGGATACGGGTGCCGCGTCTGCCGTCGCGGCCTTCCAGGCCTTTTTCCGGGCGGATTTCCGGAGCCCGGAGCCCCCTTGCCCCCTGAGGCTCGGCAGGTTCCCTTTTTCCCCCCTCCGGCGTCGAGATGCCTTCCGGCAGCTTCCGGACTCCCCAACGCGGCGGCTCCCGCCATCCCTTTCCCTCCCGGCCCAGCCAGTCGGGGCCCCCTGGCCCTCCCGTCCACGCAAACGGTCCCCTCCGGCATCTTCCGGAACCCCCGGATAAGCTCCCAAATTCAGTTCCGGGCATTCCCGGAGCCTTCCCCGTCCCGGAGCAGGCCTTCGCCCCGCCTGCGGGCGCCAGCTTTCCGCGGCCGGCCCCGCCTTGCGGGGACGCCTCGGGCTGGCCGCCCCCCCCGTTCCGCCCCGCCCAGCGGCGCCTGCCCGGCGCCGTTCCGGCGCATTCCCCAGACTTGCCCGAACCCCCCCCGGCACCTTCCGCTCAACACCGCCGGCCCGCGAGCCCGGCGCCCCCTGGACCCCCGCCGGGCCGGGGCCAACCGGATCGAGGCGTTCCCCGAAATTGACAGTGGTCCTCGACATGCGCCGCAGGCGCGTGACTTTCCGCGCCCTGGAGCCCGCCTGCGAGGCGCTCCTGGCCGGCGGCGTCGTGGCCGCGCCGACGGAGTCCTTCTACGGGCTCATGGCGCTGGCGGACCGCGAGGCGGCGCTGGAACGGATACTGTCCCTGAAAAGGGCCAGGGACACCGAAGACCCGTTCCTGCTCCTCGTGGACGGCCGCGAGCGGGTGAGGGCGTACGCCCTGGAGATACCCCCCGAGGCGGAGAGGCTCATGGACCGTTTCTGGCCGGGGCTCCTGACCGTGCTTTTCAAGGCCCAGACGGGCCTCCTCCCCGCCATACTGGGTCGCAAGAAGAACACCGTGGGCCTCAGGCTGGACCGTTCACCGGTCCCGGGCGCCCTGGTGCGCATGACGGACCGCGCCGTCACCGGCACCTCCGCCAACCCCTCCGGGAAGCCGCCGGCCGCCGACGCGGCCACGGTCTTGGAGTACTTCGGGGACGGGGTGGACTGCCTGATAGACGCCGGGCCCACGAAAGGGTTGAAGCCGTCGACCGTGGTGGACATCAGCAAGAGCCCCTTCTCGGTGGTCCGGGAGGGGGCCGTGGCCGGGGCCGCGGTGGCCCGGGCCCTTAAGGACCCCGGGACCTCAGGCGGGGCCTAGGCGCGGGCCCTCCGGAGGATCCCCGACAATGGAACAGGTTCTGGCGGCGTTGCCCTTCGGCCTGGGCGAGCTCGCCGACTTCATACTGCACATAGACGTCCACCTGGACGCGCTGGTCGCGCGCTACGGGTGGCAGGTCTACCTGATACTCTTCGGCATAGTCTTCTGGGAGACGGGTGTGGTGATCATGCCCTTCCTCCCCGGCGACTCGCTCCTGTTCGCCGCCGGGGCCATAGCCGGCAGGGACGCGGCCCCGCTTTCGCCGTGGGCCCTTTTCCTGATAATAGGCTCCGCCGCGTTCCTGGGCGACACCTTAAACTACTGGATCGGACGCTGGGCGGGCCCGAAGGCCCTGGACCGGGACGGGCGCTTCCTGAAGCGCAAATACCTTGACCGGACGCGCGGATTCTACGAGAGGCACGGGGCCAAGACCATCGTGCTGGCCCGCTTCGTGCCCATAGTCCGGACCTTCGCCCCCTTCGTGGCTGGCGTGGGGGCCATGCGCTACCGCCGCTTTCTCGTCTACAACGTTACCGGGGGGCTTGCCTGGACCATCATCTTCGTGGGGTCGGGCTACTTCTTCGGGTCGCTTCCCTTGATCCGCCGCAACTTCACCCTGGTGATACTCGCGATAGTCGTCCTGTCCGTGCTTCCCATGGTCGTGGAGTTCATCCGCGCCAAGCGGGGAGGGCGCGGGGCCGCCGCCGCGTCCGCCGCTTCGGCCGCCTCCCCCGGCGTCTACGCCGCCGAGGCGGAGCCGGCCGAGGGCGAGGCTCCTTCCGCGCCTTAGGCTTTGGAGGACTGCGCGGGGACGGGTTTCGCCGAGTTGACCTCCGGCCGAAGCCCTCCGCCCGGGCGCCAGGCCCTATTCGGTCGTTCAGGGCTTCGTCCGGGGACCGAGTTATCCCCGCTCGCGCTTTCGTCCAGCGCGGCGCGGGCGGTCCGGTCCGCCCGGCCTCGGCTTGCAGGCTCCGCTTCGGCGGAGCCCCGCGCCTCGGAGCGCCAGCGGCTCCTCGGCGGCGCCGCGCGCCTGAATACGATTGCCTGCCTTGCTTCCCCGCCCGCGCGCAGCAACGGCTTAGCTCAAAGCGCCGCCGCGCCCGGTAGTCTCTGCGGTTCAGCGAGGCCGCCCGCACATCCGACGCCCCGGTTCCGGGGCGACCCCGGCCCGACCGCAGTCCCCGCCGCTTCCCCGGGGGCCCGAGGCAGGGCCGCGCAGGGCAACCGTCCCCGCCAGGGCGCGCCCTTCAGCCTCGGTAGGCCAGGCGCCAGGCCAGGCCAGGCCAGCGCAATCTCCCATCCAGCAGCCTTTTATGCTATTGTGTGAGGTTCCGGGCCACGCTCAGGGAAGCCGCCAGCACTCGGCCTGGGCGGCCCGCCCCGGGCAGGGCGCAGGGCGAGCGCGGATTACCCCCCGCTCGCTGCGGCGCCCGCGTAGCCTCCGGCCAGGCGCCGGGCACGGGAACCAAATCTAAGCCAGAAGGGACGACCCACAGAGAATGGACTTCAAAGACACCTTGAACCTCCCCAAGACCGGCTTTCCCATGAAGGCCCGCCTCCCGGAGACGGAGCCGAGGATCCTCGCCATGTGGGAGGGAATGGACCTCTACCGGGCCATCCAGGCCAAGGGCGAGGGTCGGCCGGTGTGGGCCCTCCACGACGGCCCCCCCTACGCGAACGGGCGCATCCACCTGGGAACCGCCCTCAACAAGATCCTTAAGGACATCATAATTAAGGCCCGCACGCTGGAGGGGTTCCGCTCCCCGTACGTGCCGGGCTGGGACTGCCACGGGCTCCCCATCGAGCACCAGGTGGACAAGGCCCTGGGGGCCAAGCGCAAGGAGCTCGGCGCCGCCAAGGTGCGCGAGCTGTGCCGGAAGCACGCCGAGAAGTTCGTGGGCGTCCAGCGCGAGGAGTTCAAGCGACTTGGGGTGTTGGGCGAGTGGGACGACCCGTACCTCACCATGAGCCCCCGCTACGAGGCGGTGACGGCCCGCGAGTTCGGGAAGATCGCCCTGGGCGGCGGGCTGTCGAGGAGCGTGAAGCCCGTTTTGTGGTGCGGGTCCTGCCGCACTGCCCTGGCCGAGGCCGAGGTGGAGTACGCGGAGGACGCTTCCGAGAGCATTTTCGTGGCCTTCAGGCTCGCGGGCGGGGCGGGCTCGCTGGGCCTCGGCGGCCGCGAGGTCTTTTTCGTCATCTGGACCACCACCCCCTGGACCATACCCTCCAACATGGGCGTCGCCTACAGCCCGCGCTTCTCCTACGGCGCCTACGCGTCGGGCGGCAAGGCCTACGTCATGGCCCGGGAGCTGGCGCCTAAGCTCCTTCCGAAGCTGGGCCTGGAAGGCGCGGAGGATCTGGGCGAGCTCGACTCCAAGGCCTTCGAGGGCCTCAGCTGCGAGCACCCGCTTTACGGCCGCGCCTCCAAGCTCGTGCCCGCCCTCTACGTGACCCTGGAGCAGGGCACCGGGCTCGTGCATACCGCCCCCGGCCACGGCCGCGAGGACTTCGAGACCGGGATAGCGCACGGCCTTCCGGTCTTCTCCCCGCTGGACGACGACGCCCGCTTCACCGGCGAGGTACCCGAGCTCGAGGGCCGCAAGGTGTTGGACGCCAATCCAGACGTCATAGCCATGCTCGAGGCTAAGGGCGCGCTCCTGCTCTCCGAGAGGATGATCCACCAGTACCCCCACTGCTGGCGCTGCAAGGAGCCGGTCGTGTTCCGCGCGACCCCGCAGTGGTTCGTGTCCATGGAGCACGGGGATCTGAGGAAGAAGGCCCTGGAAGCGATAGACACGGTAAGCTGGATCCCCGCCCGCGGGCGCGAGCGCATACGCGGCATGATAGAGTCCCGCCCGGACTGGTGCGTGTCCCGCCAGAGGAGCTGGGGCGTGCCGATAACGGTGTTCTTCTGCGACGGATGCGGGGAGTGGCTCTACGACGAGGAGATCCACGAGCGGATCTTCAAGCTTTTCTCCGAGCGCGGCGCGGACGCCTGGTTCGAAGCCGGGGCTTCCGAGCTCCTCCCCCCGGGCAAGAAATGCCCGCGTTGCGGCGGCTCGTCCTTCACCAAGGAGACCGACATCCTGGACGTCTGGTTCGACTCGGGCTCCAGCTTCGCGGCGGTCATGGAGGAAAGGCCCGGGCTCCCGGAGACGGCCGACATGTACCTCGAGGGGAGCGACCAGCACCGGGGCTGGTTCCATTCGTCGCTGCTCGTCTCCGTCGCCAACCGGGGGGGGCTCCCCCCTTACCGCGAGGTTCTCACCCACGGCTACGTGGTGGACGGCCAGGGCAAGAAGATGTCCAAGTCCATCGGGAACACCGTCGACCCCGCCGAGATCGTGGGCAAGTACGGCGCTGACGTGCTGAGGCTCTGGGTGGCCTCCGAGAACTACCAGGACGACGTGAGGGTCTCCGGCCAGATACTCGACATGCTGGTCAAGGCCTACTTCACCTTCCGAAACACGTGCCGCTTCATGCTCGGGAACCTCTTCGACTTCGACTGCCGGACGGACGCGGTCCCCCTGGACGAGGTCTCCGACCCCATCGACCGCTACGCCCTCCGGGAGCTCTCGCTCCTCGTGCGCCAGGTCCGCAAGGCCTACGCCTCCTACGCCTTCCACGACGTCTACCACCGGGTGAACAACTTCATGGGCGCCCTCTCCTCGTTCTACCTGGACGTTTTGAAGGACAGGCTCTACACCTTCAACGCCTCCGACCGCGCGCGCCGCGAATCCCAGACGGTAATGCGCGCCATACTCGTCTCGGTGACGGCCTTGATGGCGCCCGTGCTGTCATTCACCTGCGAGGAGATCTGGCGGAGCCTCCACGGGCTCCCGCAGGCCGGTTCCCCCGGCGCCCCGGGCTCCGCAGGGGACGCGGGAGCCCCCCAGCTTCCCGACGGCGTCCCGGAGAGCGTCTTCCTGGCCGAGTTCCCCGCGCCGGTGCCCGACTGGGAGGGCGACCCGGCCGCCGCCGAGATGGAGAAGCTCCTGGCCGCGCGCGCAGTGGCCCTGAAGGCCCTGGAGGAAGCCAGGAAGTCCAAGCTCATAGGCTCCTCGCTGGACGCCGAGGTGGAGGTGTCCGCCTCGGGGCCGGCCCTCTCGCTTCTCAGGAAGCACGAGATGCGCCTCCCGGAGCTCTTCATAGTCAGCAAGGTGAAAGTCGAGGAGGCGCGCGACGTCCCGGAGGACGCGCCTTCCGACGGCTGGATCGGGGCCAGGGTGTCCATGAGCCCCGATCCCAAGTGCCCGCGCTGCTGGAACCGCCATCCGGAGGTGCCGGAGGACGGCTCCGGCGTCTGCCCCAAGTGCAGGAGGGCCCTGGGCTGAGGCGTCCTGCCCCGGGGCCAGCCGGGCCGGTCCCGCCCTTCCTTGCCTTCCCGGCCTTCCG
>JAIRZX010000214.1 GCA_031267005.1 Deltaproteobacteria bacterium | reverse complement strand
GCGGGTCCTCTTTCCGGGGCCTTTATGGCCCCGGTGGTGAAGCACTCGGCCGGGGCCAGGTTCTTGGACCTGGACGGGAACGATTATTTGGACTTCTCGCTTTCCATGGGGGTTTTGGGCCACAACCCGCCCTTCGTGGCCGAGGCGGTCTCGCGCATGCTGGACCGAGGGCTCCCCGGGGAGGGCGCCCTTTCGGACGCCGCCCGCCAGGCGGCCGCGCTCGCCGCCCCGCTTTTGTGCCCGGGCGGGAAATGCGCCTTCTTTTCCTCCGAGGGGACCGCCATGCGGGCGGCCGCGCTTCTGGCCAGGGCCGCCACGGGCAGGCGGCTCGTGGCCGCCTTCTCCCGGAACCTGCCCGGGCTCAAGGAGCACCTGGCCTTCGGCTCCTTCGATTCCGGTGGGGCGGACGCGGGCGGCCCCGCTAGGGCCGGCGGCGGGAACGGCCAGGGCGGCTTCGAGGAGGCCGGGGGAGTCCTCCTCCTGGAGTACGGCTCCGAGCGGGCGCTCTCGGCGCTCGCGGAGGCGGCGCCCCGGCTCGCCGCGGCCTTCGTCGAGCCGGCCCCTTCGGCGGATCTCCGCTTCCAGAGCCCGTCCTACCTGGCCCGGCTATGCCGGGCGGCCCGGGACCGCGGGGCCGCCGTGGTCTTCGACGAGACCGTCCTGGGGCCTGGCTTCCTGCCCGGGGGATCCGGCGCCTGGCTTGGGTCCGAGGCTGACATCTCGGTCTGGGGGCCCAGCCTGTCAGGGGGGCTCCCCCTGGGCGCGGTGGCCTGTTCCGAAAATTTCCTCTCCCGGCTGGACGTCCGGGGGACGGCCGCCGCGCTGGGGGCGCCTCCGCACCCGCTCGCGCTCGCGGCGCTCGCGGGGGCCATGGGCTGGCACGCCGAGAACACCCGGAGCTACAGGGAGAGGGCGGGGGCGCTCGTGGAGTCCCTGTCGCTCAGGCTGAACCTCTGGTTCCAGGAGAAGGGGGCGCCCTTGAGGCTCAAGGGTTTCGGGCCCTTCTTCCGCTTCCGGCGCCTGGGGCCCGCCCCGGCCGATCTGGCCGGGCTGGAGGGCGAGCTCTTCCGGCTCCTGCTCCTGGAGTCCGGCGTCTACGCCGGGGCGAGGGAGAGCCGGAGCGCGGGGAGGGTGCTGGCCGTGTCCGCCGCGCACGGCCCGGACGACGCGCGCAGGCTCGCCGACGCGGCAGTGCGCGCCGTACAGGCCCTCCGCGAGGGCGGCTTCGGCTTCGCGTCCGCGCGCGGGGCGCCAAGGGTCTACTCGGAGCTCGCGGGGGAACGGGCGCGGGCGTTCGCGGCCCCAGAAGGCGAGAGCGTGGCCCCCTCGGGCCGCGAGGCCGTGTGCTTCCGCCTGGACGGCCAGCCTTCGGCCGAGCTCCTGAAGGACTCGCTCCTGGAGCTCTCCAGCCGCCACGAGGCCCTGAACCGGAGCCTTCGCCTCTCGTCGGAGGGGGCGTGGCTCAAGACCGAGGACGAGGCGCCCATGAGGCTGCGCCTGGTCTCCGACTTCGCCTCCGAGACCGACGCGGACGCCGTAAAGCCCTTCCTGGGGCCCAGGGACCCTGGCGAGGCCCCCCTGGCCGGGGCGGCTTTGATCGAGCGGGGGAGCTATTCCGTCTTCCTTGTCGAGTCGCTTTCCGCCGCGGTGGACCGCGAGAGCCTGAAGATCCTCCTGCGCGACCTGGACGCGCTCATGCGCCGCCAGATCCAGCTCGTGGCGCCGGAGGACCTGGCCGCGGCGGAGGCGGAGGTGGAGCGCTACCTCCTTTCCCCTCCCTCCTGGGCGCTGGACGGCGTCAAGGGCCGCGCGGAACTGTCCCGCGAGCGCTGGGCCGGCGCCCTCTCGGAGGGACGCTTCCCCAGGCTCCCGCTGGACAACCCGCTCCTCAAGGGTACCGGCCGCGCCAGGCTGGTCTCTTCTGAGATATCCGGACCGCAGCTGGACGCCTACCGCGCCTGGAGCTCCCGGACCGGGATATCCCCCGAGGTCTTCGTCGCCGGGGCCCTGGCCATGGCGCTCGCCCGGGCCTTCGAGGGGGCGCCGGGCCCCTACCTGTTCGGCAGGCTCTGGCTGGGCCGCCCCGGTCCGGACTCGCGGGGGGCCGTGGGGCCCTTCGCCCGGACCGCGCTCCTCTCGGTGCCGGCACCCCCCGCCGCCTTCGCCTCCGACGCCGAAGCCGCAGTCTGGACGGCGGCCCTCCAGGAGGCCTTCCGCGAATCCGACCGCTTCAGGGCCTGCCCAGCCGAGGACCTCGCGGAAGAGTTCCCCGGTTTCCCCGAAATACGCGTCTCCCACGAGTACCTGCCCCCGGACCTCCTTTCCTGGCCGGGGGCCGAGGGGAGCTTCGTCCCCCTCCCCCCTTCCGGCGGCTCCTCGTCCGTGAACCTCCACCTGGCCGAGGACCGCGCGAGCGTGCACCTGTTCCTGAAAGTCTCCGAGGCGCTCTCGCCCTCCACCTCCAAGAGGCTCCTGGAGGCCTTAAACGAGTCCTGGGGGCGGCTGGCCCTCGTGGACGCCGCGCCGCTTCCTCCCGGGGAGGGCCCCTCCGACGAGGAGTTCTTCGCGGGGACCCCCGCCCCCTCCCGCGCCTCGGCTTCGGCTTCGGCTTCCGCAGAGGAAGCGGCGCGGGCGGTGCGCGGCGCGCCGGAGCTCGAGGTGAACGGGCTCGCGGAGGGCGCCGTGGCGGCGGCGGGCATAGCGGCAGGCGCGGACCGGGCGGCAGGCGGGGGCATTTACGCGGCCGGCGTGGACGTTGACGCGGCCCGGGCGGCCGGCGGGGACGTTGACGCGGCCCGGGCGGCCGGCGGGGACGTTGACGCGGCC
>JAIRZX010000202.1 GCA_031267005.1 Deltaproteobacteria bacterium | reverse complement strand
CGTCCAGGGCGTCCGCGCTGAACTCGAACTGGCCCGAGCCTGATTTCGACAGCTCGATCTCCCGCGCCTTCAACGCGCCGACTTGGAACTGGGTCGCTCCGCCGGTATGGGTTACGCCGCCGTCAAAGTCCGCCCCCGAACGGACTTCTAGCCTGCCCTCGGCGAGAGCGACTGACGTGAAGCCGATCACCGCCGCATCGCCGCCGTCCGAAGAGGCTCCGGCGTCCCCGCCCGCTACCGTCAGGTTGTTTTTAACTGAAAGATCCGCCGCCGCGCCCGGCAAGGCGCCCGTGACGGCAACGAGGAGCGACCCGCCTGCGGCGTCCTCCGCGCCGGAGACGGTGAGGCTCCCCTCGAGCCGGACCGACGCCTCGCCTCCCTTCCCCGAGAGCCCGCCGCCCCCGCCCTCCAACTGGACCAAAGCGTTGCCGGCCCCGGCCGCCGTGATCGCGAGATTCTTGGCTTGAAGCAAGGCGCCGTCCCAATCGTCGCCCCCCGTATCGCCTTCACCGGCAACTATTTCCACAACGGCGCCCCCCACCCGCGCGGCGACGGCGACGTCCTTCAAGCCTTGGGACCCGGTGGAATTTAGCGTTGCGGAGCCGCCGAGGCCGTCCTGCGAGGCGCCGCCCCGGATCGCCAAGGAAGCCGTCTTGGCGTCGGCCGCGCTGCCCGTGACCAAAATTCCGTCACCCGTGACGGCGGCGGCGCCTCCCGCGTTAGCTCCCGATAAAGACTCTCCCCCTCTGGCCACGACGCCCGCGGCGCTGTCGCCGGCTTGGATCGTAAGGGAACCCGACGCCCTGACGGACGCTTCCCCGCCCTCCGCGCCCGCCGCGTCCCCGCCGGTAGCCGCGACCCTCGCCCCCCCGGACCCGGCGCCGCTCACATCGATGCCTGCCCCGCTTGAAACTTCCGCGCGGCCCCCCGCCGTTCCGGAGATGCCGCCTGAACCTTCCGCCAGAACGGACGCCTCCCCGGTCGCGGGGACGGTGCCTCTGGTCAAAACGCTAATGCCGTCTGAAGATGAGACTCGGGCAGACCCTCCTCCGATTTCGCCGCCCGGCCCCGCGCCGAGGCCGTCCCCCGCCAACGCTCCGACTCGGGCGTCCGCCCCGTAGCTTATAACGCTAATGCCGTTCGCGCTGACCTCCGCAGCCAGGGCGTCCGGGGTGAAGCCGCCTCCCCTGGCTTCGACTACGGCCCTTCCAGACGAATCGTCGCCCGACGTGACCGAGATTGCCCCGTCGCCTGCGTTGACCTCCGCCCTCCCTGAAATGGAGCCGCTTTGGGTTGTTCCTTCTGCCGAAACTTCGGCTTTTCCAGAACCCTGAGCCGTAACGGTGATTCCCTCGGCATGAAGGGTGCCGGTGCCTCCATAAGAAATCGTCCCGCCGGAAAACACCCTGCCTCCCGTGGCCGCCACTCTCGCCTCGCCCCCGTCAAAGGATTTTGCGTTGATACCCCCCGAAGATTCGACGCTTCCCGAGCCGGCGCCATGGCCGCTGGCGTCATATTGCATCCCGCTGCCCCTCGCCTCGATCCGGACAGCTCCATTCCCGCTCTCGGCCGTTATCCCGTCCGCCGAAATTTTGCCGTCCCCGCCAGTTGCTTTGTCATACGCATCGCCGCCATAAGCTTCGATAAGTACGGACCCGGTAGCGCTTGCCAAAGTTTTCGCGACCAAATCCCCCCCTCCCCCTCCGCTGAAATCCATAGTGCCGTCCCCGGCAATGCCGCCCTCCAAACTGCCGTTCCCCCCGAACGAACTGATTCTAACTGCCCCGCCTCCTCGAGCTTCAGCGGTTACCCCATGCGAAATTATGGAGGTCGAAGTTTCGTCGTAAACATTATCCGCAATAATAAATGCGTTCATGCCAGCAGAAGCAGGACCGTTAACATCGAGAATTTCTATCTTCCCGTCTACTTCGAGAGTTGGGGATTTGCCCTGGAGCCTGATGGACGCAGCTGCCCCGTTTCCCCCTTCGATCGCTCCTCCATTCGCGGACTCCCCAATATCGCCAGAACGTATCGTGACGTCTTTGCCCACGACCAGGTGACCTACGAAGAAAATGACTTGGCCGCCGTCGCCGCCCCTTCCAGCGGCAACGGCGGCGTCGCCGCCATCTCCTGCTTCAAGGTCCACGTCGCCCATAACGCGAACTGTGCCGTCCAGATCAGAGGGACTCAGAAATACGCCTTGTCCTGGACCTCCGCCCGGTCCGCTGTCTCCGGAAGCTGCGCCTTTGCCTCCATTTCCGCCTGTCAGCGTAATGGAATCGTAAATGTCGCCCGAAAGAGTTATATCTTTGTTGTCAGGATCAGGCCAAGATAGATTTCCGTCTAAGCCGGGAACTCCCGTCTCTGCGATGGGGGCCCCAGACGCCGCGGCGGCAGCGAGGAAGAACGCGGCGAAGGAGAAGGCCGCAACCTGGACGGAAAATTTCGGCGAAGCGGCCGCGGGAAACCTTACGGCGGATATAACTGCATTCATGTCATCCCTCCAGAATTGTTCTGCCCGTGCCTGGCAGTCGCAACAGCGAAGTTTTCCGGAATTATCCGCGCTGTCGACTGCGGCAATCCCCCCACAGGAAAATCCGCGCGGCTTGACGCGCGGACATTGCGGCGTCAGAACCGCTGAAGAGCCGAGGAGATGGAGATAATCCCCTTTCTTCGCACGGGAAAGGGAAAAGGGCTCTTCGCGGAGAACATGCCAACGGTGGCCGAAAGCCTGGTTAACCACATGGTGCCAGGCAACACAATCCTTGAAAAAAGGCTATCCAAAACCGTGAGGGTTCTGGCTTCGCGCACTGAAAAAATGGGTAGCCAGTCAAAAACAAAAGGCGCTTGCGCCGAAAGACAACGGCTTAACGTAGCCGCCGAATCCGCCCTAAGGCCAAAGAAGCTACGAGCGGCCTGTTCAGCCGGAGCAGCAACCAGGACAAAAAAAAGCCGCTCGGGCGAGAACCGGTACCCGGTCCTGCCGAACGGCACAAAAAAAACCCGCCTCTTCCCGGTAAGGAAAAGCGCGGGCAGAACTGTCAGCGGTTAAGAGGCCGCCGCAAGAGGCTACTAGCGAAGAATCAAGAGAGTGAGAATTATGAGAGTGAAGAGAGAGAGAGAGAGAGAGAGAGAGAGAGAGAGATGCAAATATCATGCCAGAGCTTACGCCGCAACCGCAGACCCTGTCCCCGCAGGACGCCAAAAGAAGCGTCGGTTGGGCGATCTGCTGTGCCGGAATGTCAGCAAGAGGCATGATCAAGTTCGTTCCCTTTACGAGACGGGGCTGATGCCGAAGCAACAGCTCTCTAAGCCGTTTGGGCCCCCATGTCCCGCCAAGGAGCGAGGAGGCGGGAATGTTTCCAAAAAGGCCTCTCGGCCAGCATAAAACCCTTGCTTGGGCGCCGCCTGAACCTTTATTTCAATCTAGCGGCCCTTTTGAGCCGTGTCAAGGGAAAAGCAAGCTCCCGAGCCGACTTCTGGACGCTTTTGCCTTTTAGGTCCCGACCCCGGTTTCCCTTCCCCGCGCCCTCCCGAAAGGTTCCGAACTGGTGCCTTCGCGCACGGGCCAGACGCCGGGAAAAGTTGGAATTTTTTCCGTCCCCACCGCTTTCGAGCTCATCCGGCTTGGAGAATGAGGCCCCCCCAAAGGGTGGAGGGGATGGAGGGGAAGCAACCTGTATCAAGGCAAACGCTTGCCGCAACATGCGGCGGGAGGGGGTGTTGATGCCGGAGGAAGGCCGCCGCTCGCTTGGCCCAAACCGCCCCCTTTCCGTCCCCAAGCCCCGTCGGATTCCCCGCGCGAAGCCAGCGGCTTTTCGGGCGGCGGCAATGCCCATCCCCCCCTCCGCCCCCCTTAAGGCTCCTTCGGCTCTCCCCCCCCCCCGCCACGCCTCAACGGGAAAGAGTCGGGGACCGGCCGGCGCGGGCGCGGCTCAAAGGCACCTAAAGGATTGGCCTTCGGCATCGTCCCGTCCTGGGGCCCCATCACGCCCGTGCTCTCCATCCCGTATATGATCCTGGCGGCACGGTTGCAGCCAATCCTGAACTGCCTCTGGATAAGAGGGATGGCAACCCTGCCATCGGCCCGCACGAAATCCACCGACTCCCGGAACAGGGGGTCCAGCTCGCCGGGGCCCCCGCCTTCCTCGGACTCGGGGGGGCCAGGTTCTCGATGTAGTCGGGGGGGGGACCGAACTCCCTGATGTGGTCGGTTACCCGGCGCCTCTCGCAGTCGTCCACGCTGACTCCGCGGAGGCCCCTCGGCCTGGAGGCGCCCGGCGGCTGGAAGAGCACGTCCCCTTTGCCCAGGAGGTTCTCGCCACCTGTCTGGTCCAGCATGGACCAGACAGTATGGTCCGGCATGGACCAGACAGTATGGTCCGGCATGGACCAGACAGTATGGTCCGGGAGTCGATCTTCGTCGCGGCCTGGAAGGAAATGAGGGTGGGTAGGTTGGCATTGATGACGCAGGCCGGCACGTCCACCGACGGGCGCCGGGTGGAGGGCGTGAGGTGTATCCCCGAGACGCGGGCCTTGGCGCGGAGCCTCATGATGGCCGCATCCGCCACCTCGGGGGAGGCGAGCATCAAGTCGCTCAGCCCGTCTTTGGCGATGCCAGGTATTGCATGTGCTTTATGGGCGGCCCGCCCTCGTCCGGGCCCCTTCCCCGGCCTTCCCCGGCCTTCCCCCTTGCCGCGAGATCGTTTAAGCCCTGGATGTTCCTGCCCCCCCTTTTCGGGCGCCACGCGGCAGCTGGCGTCCTTCCCGCATGCGGCCCGCTTGAGCGCGTTGTCCGCGTCCCCGGGGTCGGCTGGGTCGATCATGACCGGGAGGATCAAGCGCGGCAGATCCCGGTGCATCTCCAGCTCCACACCCTTGGGGCCTGTCATGAGGAACCTCACGCGGTCCGGACCCGCCTTGCGGAGGACGCTCTTGATCATGCAGATGCTCGCGATCTTGCAGTCGAGGCATGCGGACTTGCCTCACCCCGCGGCCCCCCGACGACGAGGCGCGGAATCCTCCCCAGGTCGGTCGCCACCGACCCTCAGGTTATGTCCACGCCCAGGACCAGCGGCAACTGAGGCTGAAGCTGCTTGGACTCCCGGCTCTCCGCGGGCCCGCGGAAGGTAACCGGCCACCTGTCCGGGTTGGGGAACTCGATGCCGACGGCGTTCTATCAGGGGATGGGCGCCGTCGCCCTGATGGGCTCCGCCTTCATTGCCATGGCCAGATCCGGGGAGAGCCCGGAGACCTTGGATATCTCATCCCCCGTGGCTGGCCGGCACTCGTGCTTGGCAACGGCCGGGCCCCGGCCGCTTCGAGCGCACGGCCGCCCACGCCGAACTCCAGGAGTTCCGCCGCCTGAAAACCCATGCTGCCGCGTAGCCGCGCCGCGACCGGCCCGCTGCCGGGCGCCAAGCGCGTTTCCCGGAAGCCGGAAGCCGGAAGCCGGCGAGGCAGTTGGGGGGGAGGGAGTCAGGCGGGGAGGGGCGTACGCCCTGCCCGAAAGCAGGGAGCGTTCCCGGCCGCGGCACGCGGCGCGAATTTGGGATCGCTCGATAGTTCCATGGAATATAATGTCGCCGCCGCAATAAGTCAAAGAGGCGGTTCGGACTGGAGCAATTTTGGCAACCGAGGAAGGCCATTTTTTAGATCATTGTGGAGAATAAGGGGGGGGCAGAAAGGAGAGGTGGCAGACGAAATCCATTTGCAATATAGCGTGGGGGGGGGTGGCCCCCCCCGGCGCGTAGCGCATAATTTTAGCGCGTTTATTGCATTAACTCTCTCTCTTTGGTGTCAAGTTAACTGTCACTAAACTCTCTCGTGGCCATGCCTCCCTGACAGCACCCCTAATCCAGACGCTCCTGGCTGTATTGAACCGAATTCAACAACGAACTTACGGATGTACAGACGTAGCCAGTTGACCTTGCCGATATAGGACTTCATGGCATTACGCTTTTGAACGCTTATGCGATATTAGTTAGGCGTTCGTCTGTCTTAAATTAAAAATGGTATCAGCGTTCACTGGCTTGCCCAGGCGGGCTAGACCAGCCCCGTGCCTACGCTGCGGACGGAGTAGCTGCTTATGCGGCGCTTGCTTCCGAAGAACTGGCCGCTCCGCCACCTCTTCAGTTTTCCGGCTTTCAGGATGGCGGACATTTCCCTTATACAGCGCCTCAGTTCTCCTCCTCCGGCCTCCCAGTCCTCCTCAGGCCAGCCATCTCCCTTCCAGCCGCTTTCCCCAGCCTCCCCCGGTGAACAGATACAAGCAAGACACAAAAAATGCAACAAATTTGAAAATTTTAAATCCTAAATTTATTATTGTTTTTGTAGAGTTAATGCGTTAAAAAAAATTAAATTTATGATCACAATTTGACCATATTTTGCTTGACAGCCAGAAATTTTTAGGCTATATTGATCTTATAATTATTGGTTGACCTGGTTCAAAACACTATACCTGATAAGGCTTATGGAGAATCAACGATGACTGCTGGCCTGGGAATAATGACTTCCGTTACGGAATCCTTGATTGTTCCTACCAACTTGATTCCCCGGCACATTAACTCCCTTCTTGTGAAGGGATGGTGCTTGTCTGATGCAAATCTCTACGCTCAAAGCCCCGAGTACGCTTTCTCCAGGGATGTCGTGCCGCATATCGATGCCAGGCTGGTGGAATTTGCATACCCCGGGAAGGGAGTCGTAGGCAAGCCTCCCAAAAACGTGCTCCTTAAGGCCGCGAGCTGCTTTTGGCAGTTGGCCTGCGGCTTGACCGACCGGGAAATGCAAATGGAGCTGGCCAAAAACTTGTTCCTTCGCGAGGCTCTCGGCGGCGAAAGATTTACACTCTCCGAGAGGACCATATGGGACTTCCGGAACAGGATCATCTCGCACGGAATGGTCGACGCCATCTTCAACCCGGTCACCGCCAACTACATGAAAAAGTACAATGCCGACTTCTCCACCATAAGGTTTGACGCGACCAGGTTCGAGTCGAACATGAAGAATTTGAACCGCCTGCAGCTCATGCACGCCGTCAACAGGAACTTTCTGTTGGAACTCAAGAAATCCGGATCTTCCCTCTACGTTGAGCTTCCCGACGGGCTCAAGACGAGGTACGGCGCCGAGGAGGACCCGGACAAGAAGAGCTTCGCCTCGAACAACCGGAAGTTCGGGGGAAAGACGACGTACAACAGGGAGGACGACCTCAGCCTTCTGTTCCACAAGTTCAGGGACACCCCCGGCGTCCCCGGGCTTAAGTCCTTCTCCGACTTGGCCAGAGTCTTCAGCGAGCAGTGCGCCGTCGAAGGCGACGAGAAGATCTCGGTCTGGGGGTTCGAGGCCCCCAAGGTGAGGCTGAAGACGGGGAAGGAGATTCCGGGTTCCGCCATGCAAAACCCTTCCGACCCCGACGCGGGGTTCAGCCGCCACAAGGGGCAGGGGTACAGCCTCTCCCTTATGGAGAACGTGCCGCCCCCCCCAGAGGATGGCGGGATCAGGGGGATCTCGCTCGTCGGCGCCTGGAAAGTCACGGGGGCCCAGGTGCCCGACAAGTCCTTCATCCCCGACGTCCAGGAGGCGATCAAGAAAAAGGAGCTTAAGACAAAGGTGTCCTTGGCCGACGGGGCCTACTCGGGCCAGGAGGACTTCGAGGCCTTCAAGGAGATGGGCGTCAAGCACGAGTCGCCCGTGACCGTCAGAACTCCGCGCGGCGGGGGGGAGGGCGGCGAGAACGCGAAGATCACGCTTGACCAGTTCGAAGCTGACGGCGCGGGGGAGATAACGGCTTGCCCCGTCGGCCGCGAGGCCAAGACGACTTTCGAGGAGAAGGGGAAGCTTGTCAAGTTCCGCGCCGAGTTCGACCGCTCGGCTTGCTCCGAGTGCGCCAAGAGGTACGGCTGCCCCGTGAAGGTCCTGACCTCCGGGGCCGTCTTGGACTACACCAGCTTGGACTACGGGCGCGCCGTAAGGCTGAAGGAGCAGTCCGATCCCCGTTGGCAGAAGGGTTACAGCCCGAGGGCGGGCGCGGAGGCGATGGTCCAGAAGGGAAAGAATGTGGTGTGCCCCGAGGGCCAAATGAAGTACAGGACCGGGCCGAAAGTCTCCGGCATTGTAGCGGTCGGCGTTCCCGTCATGAACTTCATGAGGGCGAACCACTACGAGGAGCGGCTGGCAAACCACCGCAGGAAGCAGGACAACCAGAAGAACAAGGAGCTGGGGGCGGCCAGGCACGCGCTTAACCGCCGTAACGGGATCCCGGAGACGGCCGCCGGGGGGAAGAACCGCTGGAACGGGCTGGCGGTGGCAGGCATGGAGTCGAAGAACCCCCTGGATGTTCTGAAGGAGACGGCCGGCGGGGCCCGGAACTCCCTGGACGAGCTGAAGGAGGCGGGCGGCGGGGCCCCAAACCCCCTGGACGGGCTGGGGGCGGCGGCTG
>JAIRZX010000297.1 GCA_031267005.1 Deltaproteobacteria bacterium | reverse complement strand
AGGGAAAGAATCAATGAAGGACAGGTCTTGGCCGAACACCTTGAAATAATCGGCATCGTTCTGCGATATCCGGCTCGCAAGCAAGGAGGACCCGGTTTTATACCAATAATTTTTGAATGATTGTTGTTTAAAAAAACTAAGTGCCGACAAAGGATTTAGTACCACAGATTCTCCGTCCCACGAATAACCGTTGTACCATTTTATTATGTTGTCGATAAGGTCGTCTATGGTGGAATTTTGCCTGAGTTGCCCATTTTGTTTCAAAGCCAAGAGAGTAGGGTCAAAATATTGAGAAAAAGTTGATTGTATCTCATCTTTCGTGAACCCGCAAATCGTCGAGAAATGTTTCTCTAACGAAATGTCGCAAACAGTGTTCATGCTTGAGAACAACGATATTTGCCTGAATTTAGTGATTCCGGCAATTAAAACAAAACGCAAGAAATTTGAGCGTCCTTTGATGCTGGAATAAAATTTTCGAAGCGTGAGTCTGATCGTCTCCAATTCTGTATTACATCCGATGTTCCCTAAGAGAGGAAAATCGTATTCGTCAATGAGAAGCACAACGTTACGCTGGTTGAGTATATTTCGACCGGAGCCGTTATGCTGGCTGACGGACTGATGTCTCTTGGACAGCTTCAAGATCAGTTCCGCAATGGCGTTGGAAGGATTGCGAGCCTCAAGGGAGATGCCATCGTAAAATGCGATATTCTTGATTTCAAGAAGCAGTGATTCGCTGAACTGGTCAGGGTCCGACTCTATGGTGTTAAAGGGGATACGGATCACAGGGAATACGTCCCACTTGCTTCCGAGGCGTTTCTCTATCTCGAGTCCTGAAAACAGCTCGCGTTTTCCCTCGAAGATTCTTTGGATCGTGTCAAGAAGAAGGGTTTTTCCGAATCTCCTGGGACGCGAAAGAAAGATTGGGACATCCGATCCTATGCCGTATATCAGGTCGTGAATGAGGCCGGTCTTGTCTGCGTATACGCTCCGGTTGTCCATGATCACTTCAAAGCTTTGCACGTTAACGCCGAAAGGGTTATTAATTATGGGGGTTTCAGTCATGTTGAAAACCTCAGCTTGTGAGATTGATGAGCGGCGTAGTTGCGAAGGCTAAAAAGAACCAGTTGGGACGCCTGCACTGAACACGATCCAGGCAGGTAACGGTACTCGGATTCAGACTCCGGCTTCAATTGAGAGAGCCCCGAAGATGGCTTTCTCAAAAAAGACCTTAACCTGATTTAATATACCCCATTACGACGGCAAGCGCGAACCTGCAGTTGCGTTGAGTCCGCCGCCGGTTCTGTTTTAAGGGGAACATGAGATTGAGCCTGGCTGGGAGGCGGTGCCCTGTTCAGGATTGCCAAGCAAGCATGATGGCGAGGCTAGGCGGAAGCCGCGCGAGGCTCGGAACCATACGCGAATCCATGCCGGAGGCCGGGGGACTCTCAGAAAGGCTGAGCCGCTTGGGTTTCCGACCAGCGGGGAAAGCCCGCGCCGGGTTCGGCGATCCGGACCCGAACGCCAGTTCAGCAAGAGCCGTCTTCAAGGCAGCGTTAGCTGCGGAAAGACGTTCGCGGAACCCTCGCGGTTGTCTCAGTCGCCCGCCATCCCCTGCGGCGGCGGGTAACCCCGCCGAAGGCTACGGGGGGTTGTTCAAGAGGGGGATGAGCCGCCAGCCTCGCGGGCTCGAGGCACTGGCTACTCCGCTTTGAGAAGGAGAGGTCCGGCCGTTCAGCGGCGGACACTGCGGCGTTCGCCTGGCGTAAGGGCGCGCTGTTTCGAGCGGCAATTCTGCCGTTTCGGGCGAGTCATGTTGCCATTCATATCCGCGCGTGGCTTACGCCAGTCTTGCCTGCGCAAGTCCTTATGCCCGACATGCCAGCGAAACGCTTATCTGCGGAATGTGCGGTCTCGTGTAAGTTTGGACGTCAGCCGACGGCCGTGACCCTCAATGCCTGCTGGATGGCGAGCAGGCCGGACAGCATGAGGCCCAATGAGTTTTCGCGGAGGGTCGTCCTCGTTGCGGGCTATGGATTTGATGGCGAGCGCGTTCGAGTTTCCGTGGAGGATGACCTCCCGCATGCACCTCCCGCATGCCGTCGGAAAAGGGCATGGCCTCGACTGCGGCGCTCCTCCCCTTGTTGCCGGTGTTGCGGCAGTCTTCGTAGCTGCGGCCGCGCTTCAAGGTCGGATCCCCCCGGGTTATGAAGCCCAGATCAAGGGCCATCCTGGCGGTCGGGACGAACTCGTCTGCGCAGTCGTGGCGGACGCGGCGAGCCGGGCGCCGCGCCATGACGCCGACGGCGGCGGGAGAGGCCTTGAAGGGCTCCGGGCCCGGCTCCGCCAGGCGGGCTGCAGCCGAGGGGGCGTCGTTGGCGTGGAGGAGGGGGACGACCGGGCGGCAGGTTAAGGACGCCTGCACGGCGTTTTCGGTCGAATCCTTGTCGCGCGCCTCCCCCGCCGTGATGATGTCGGGTCCTGGCGGAGGATCGTTCGGGTGATGCTCCCGAAGGCGATGCCGACCCCGGGCCGGGCGCCAGTCCGGTTGAACTGCCCGCAGGCCATCTCTGTCGGGAACACGACGGCAGCGACGTTGCCCTGCGAGCTGGCTATCTGGCGCAGGGCGGGATAAAGCGCGGCTGTCTTGCCGCTTCCGGTCGGGCCGGCCGACAGGATATTGCCATTGAATCTAAATATTAGAAATTGGCGGGTATTCAATTCATATACGGTATAGTCATTTCTGAGATATTATTCTAATATTCATCAGCAATGGTAATAATACCGTGGGGGTGCTGGGCGAACTCCTGCCGCTTGGAGCAGCCGCACTTGTTATGGAACATCGTCTTCAGGTCCAGGAACAGCGCTTTCGGGTCAGGATACGCTTGGCCGACTTCCCCCCGAAGCCGACCGTGAACGCTGAGGCGCGCACTTCCGCCTCGAAGTCGCGGCCCGTAATTTTTACGGCAGTCACGGGGCCTTCCGCTCTCGGCTATGCCCAGCCGGGATGCGGGCCTTGTTGCGGGAGACTATGGCGGGGTGGATGACGGCGGGGAGCCTGTATCCCGTAGAGGACCACGTCGAAGCGCATGCGGACCGGCAGGCTCTCCCGTCTTGGCTCCAGGCGGATGTCCGAGGCGTGCCAGTCGAAGGCTTCGGCGAAGAGGAACTCGATGAGGCTCTTGACTTGCTGGTCGCCGTCGTTTGTTTCCGAGGCGCTCTTGGGCTTCACGTACTGCTCAAGGTTCGGGACGTCCAGCCCCGGCCTCGTTCCTCCCGGGAAGAGCCACCGCGTCTGTGGCGAGCCGGAGCCTGAACGCCTCCCTGGCGTGGCGGAGACCGGCCATCTCCTTCAAAGGTGCCTCCAGCCACCCGAAAGCGACCGGGAAGTCAAGCAAGCGTGCAGGGTTCAGCAGGCTCAGTAGTCAGCTTGCCGTTCCCGGCCCGTCAGGCAGTAGCCTTGCCGTTCCCGGCCCGTCAGGCCGCCGCCTTGCCGTTCCCGGCCCGTCAGCCATGTCGCTCGCTCTCCGTTCCCCCGCCTTTCCGCAAGCGCGTGGGGGCGTCATGACCCCCTGGCTTCCCGGAACGGGAGGGTGACGGTGAAGGACGTGCCCTTGGGCCAGCGGTCGAAGACCTTTACGAAGCCGCCGTGGTCGCTCACGATGGCCTTCACTATGGCGAGCCCCAGGCCCTGGCCTTCCCCGCCGGTGACGTACGGCTCGAAGATGCGGTCGCGGATCTCGGCCGGGACGCCCGGGCCGTCGTCCGAGACCGACAGCTCCACGCCGGAGACGGGGTCCATGTCTATGTCTATGGTCACCTTGCCCGCCCCTTTGACCGCGCGGCAGGCGTTGGAGACCAGGTTGGCGACGACCCTGCCTATCTGCTCCGGGTCGAAGAGGAACATGGGGGGCCTCGCGGGGATCTCCAGAGCGAAGTCCACCAGCGGGTGGGCCTCCCTGAAGAGCGCCACCGCCTCCTCGGCGACCTTCGCTATGTCCGAGGGGCGGGGGTCGGCCTGGGGGAGCCTCGCGAACTGGGAAAACTCGTCCACGAGCCTCCTCATCCCGTCCACCTGGCGGATGATGACCTCCGTGGACTCCTCGAAGACCTGGTAGTCCTCCTCGCCCTCCAGCCTGGAGGCGAACCTCCTGTTGAGCCTCTGGGCCGCGAGCGATATGGGGGTCAAGGGGTTTTTTATCTCGTGGGCGATGCGCCTGGCCACCTCCCTCCAGGCGGAGAGCTTCTGGGCCTTCTCGAGCTCCGAGACGTCGTCGAAGGTGATGAGCCAGCCCAGGGTGTCGCCGCCTTCCCCCTTGAGGGGGGCCCGGTCCACGGTGAGGCTGAGGCTCTCCCCGTTGGCCAGCGCCAGCCTGAGGTGGCCCCGGGGCGGGGGGCCGGAGCCGATGGGGCCTATGAGGTCGTTCGCCGGGCCTTCGTAGCCCTCCGCCCTGGCCTCTTCGGGGGAAGTCTTGAGCATCTCGGCGGCGGCCTGGTTCATCTCCACCACCTTGAGACCGGTGTCGAGGACCATCACCCCGGAGGAGACCTGCTTCAGGACCGTCTCCGCGAAGCGGCGCCTGCGGTCCGTTTCGGCGTAGCCGTCTTTGACCTCCTTCGTCATCTGGTTGAAGGCCGCGACCAGGTCCGCCATCTCCCCGGACTTGTGGACCGGGGTGAGCACGAAGTCCAGATCGCCCCCGGCCACCCTGCGGGTGCCCTCCACCAGCTCCGTCACGGGGGCGGCCAGCGAGCTGGCCAGGTGGCTCCCTATCCATACCGCCAGGAAAACGGCCAAAAGCGTCACCCCGGCGAGCGAGGTGAGCTGGCTCACTTTGAAGGGCCTTTCAATCCCCAGCGCCGCCTCGGACTTCCTGAGCCCCTCCCTCAGGCCCGCGAGTTCGGCCTCCAGGGCCTCCAGGCCGTCGTCGCCGCAGGCCAGGTACCCCAAAGGCGCGGCAGGGGGCCCGGGGGCCGCGGCGGGAGGGGGGGGCGGCGCGGGCGGGGCCGGGGAGAGCGCTCCCGAGGCCCGGGGGCCGGGGCCGGCGGGCGCGGGCCGCGGGGGATCGGCTCGCGCCTGGCCGCCCGCCGCTCCCGGCGCGGCCGCGTCCGGCGCGG
>JAIRZX010000295.1 GCA_031267005.1 Deltaproteobacteria bacterium | reverse complement strand
AATTTTCTTGCCTTGAAGAACGAAAGGACTGAAAAAGGGTTGTACACTTCGTTTTCTCCGTCAAAGGAAAACCCGTCGTAATAGTCCTTGAGTTTATTTAACAGCCCTTCTTCACTCATCTTGAGCACACGCGCGGTGTGGGTTATGAAAGGAGCGAAATACGTCTTCAGTTCTTCATGGGTGTAGCCCATGAAAGTGCTGAAATCAGGAAAAAGGGAAATGTCTAGGAGATTGTTAAGCTTGGAAAACACGCCCATCCTGGAAAACTTAGTGACTCCGGTAATGAAGGCGAGCTTGATGTGCTCTTCTTCGATTTTAATCTGAGTGTAAAATCTTTGCATTATGTTCCGCGTTTCGGAAAGCAATTTCTTATCATAAGTTAAGTTGTCCCTGCCGACAAGATCTATGACGGGGGAGTCGTATTCATCCAAAAGGAGGACTGCCTCTTGGCCGCTCGTCTCATGGACGTCTTGAAGGAGACAAGAAAAGGCATCAGCGTAATCTTCGCCGCGCAAAGAAACCTGATGCCTCTCAGCTATTATTCCAAGACGCCTCATGATTGAATTTTGTAAAATTACTGTGCTGTCGCTGCCAGCCACGGCGGACATGTCCAGCCTGACGACAGGGCAGGCTACAAAGTCAGGGGAGCAAATATCTTTTTCGGCCGCCAGGCCCTGGAAAAGATATTTGCGCCCCGAGTAGAAAGCGTCGAGCATATTCACAGTAAGGGACTTGCCGAAACGACGGGGTCGGGCGCAACAGACGAATTTGCCAGCGTTCTCAAGATCAGCGATATACTTCGTCTTGTCAACGTAGACTGCCTGTTTTTTCCTAATGTCTTCAAAGTTCGCCAGCCCTATGGGAAGAACGGGTAAATCCTGGGTCAGTATGTTCGCATTCCGGCTTTGGGCCTTCAAGATAGTTGAGTCGTCTGTATTGCCCTTTCTATTTATACTAAATTCCTGGTTTGAAATCAATTCTTGGATTTTAAGTGGTTTCCAGCGGTGCGGCCCCAAAAGCGGTATCATATCTTTCCGACCAACGCGCTTCCGAAGTCTGGGGTTTCGGACGGACCGGAAGCGGCGAAGCTTATGCCGCCAATGCCCGAGGCATGGCAGACTCCAACTTCACGCCCGAGACCCTCGGCCAGGACGGACTCCGCCGCCTTCGAGACAAACGACAAGCGCCGTGCCAGAAACGGCATTTCCCGCCACATGATTAGGAGCATCCTCAGGGACGCCAAGAAGCAGGACAGGGAAACTCTTCGTCGGGATTCGGCCCCGAACTTACTGGGAAGCGCCTTAAAGGAAAGCATTCCAGGGCATGTCCAGCGAGGGAAGTCCCGCCGACAGTTCCAAGGACCTCCAGGGGACGACGGAGGGAATCTTCGCGCCCGCCCATGCGGTTCACGGGCGAGCCCGCGTTCGGCTGCGCCTTCCCTTTCAGGCATCCGGAGCGGGCCCCCCGCGGGCGGGGCGAAGCGATCCCCGGCGGGCCCGGCGGCCCGCCTTCCAGGGTCGGACCCGAGAACGACGAGGACGCGGAGCCCGATTCCTCGCAGGGAAAAACTTCCCGGACGTTGCCCGCTTCCGCCTCACGGTCTTGGTCCCCAAGGCCCGGACCGTCGGCCTTGGCGACTGTTCCCCCCCTCTCAGGCGCCGGGGACGGTTGGAGGGGCTCCGTGACGCCCTCCCGCTTCTTCGGCACCAAGGCGGAGGATGCCGGAAAGCGCGTCATGCGCTCGCCCGCCGGCTCGACGGGGCATGGGAAACGACCGGACGCGGGCGGCTACGTTCGGGACTGCGGACACGGCCCGCGGCCCCTGCGGGGGACTGCCTGAGCGCCAGGGGATAAGGAGTCCAAGCCGCCGTCGCCGGTCCCCGGCAAGAGCCGACGGCAGCCCACGGGCCCCTTCAGGCCACCGCGTCTGACGGCCGGCCCGCGCTGGGGCCGGAGTCCCGGCCCTGCGGGAAGGACGGCTGCCCCGCCGGGATGCCCGGCGTCCGCGTCTGCCCGCGGACTTGCCCGCTCCTGTCGGGCAGTCTGGCGACCGTCCGCTCGGAGAAGGCCGTAAACGGCAAGCGGCGCGCGGACATGGCCGCCAGGGAGCCCAAGGCCTTGTTCCGGGTACGGGCCGGGACGGTGGTGATAGACGGCATCTGAAAGGCCGGGCGCGGCGCGAGGCGATTGAGGATCTGGGGCTTGCCGAGGGGCCAGCCTTCAGATCAAGTTGACGGCGATCAGCGTTAACTCCGGATGATTTTCCAGGCACGCGATAGGTTTAACTAAGAGCAGATAGCCAAAATACCGCCTCAAGAAGCCGAAGGTATGCTCCAAACATGAGATTTGATGCCGCTATTCGACAACAGATTACACTCGCGAACACTTTATTGCGATTCTTTCTCAATAGCTGACACGAGACGGCGAATTGTCCTGCCGGGCTGGGCAGGCGACCCTCGACTCTCTGTATCTTGGGCCAAAACGGCTTTTTCCACAGAAATCTTCATCTTACTTCGTTACATCATTCACTTATTGCCTTATTCCATCATTAGCTCATTAACTCATTATCTTATTCAATCATTCCTTCATTTCATCATCTCCTTATTCATTCATTACTTCATCATTACTACATTACTTCATTTCTTTATTACTTCTTTCATTCCTTCATTCCTCCCTACCTACCTACCTACCTCCCTCCCTCCCTCCCTACTTTCACGCCGCCCGACCGCCAGCGGACCGCCATTCCGCCCGGCCTTCCAGCATATCGACCGACCCGCCCAGGGCCAGCCTTGTCGCAACCCCTCCCGCCTGATCTCCGGCAAGTCTTTTTTTTGGCGCGCCGACGGCCCTCTTGTGGCATAATAGATCCCCGCGCGGCCCCCTCCCTGCGGACGGGGCCTTTCTTTGACCCAACGCTTCCGGGCCCGCCAGCCCGTCCCGGCTTACGGACGGGCACCGACGCGCGCCAGCTTGCAAGCCCCCGCCGCCCGCCCCGCCTCCTGGAGGCTGACGGGCCCTCCGGGGCGGGAAACAGCCTGTGGCCCCAGCCTCGTACTGCATAGCGTCCGTCACCCCCGCGCCGGCGTTTCCGCGCGGCGGGGGCCAGCGGTGGCCAGCGTGACCAGGGGCAAGCTCGTCATGAAGGACTTCCCTCCCCCGGCGAGGCTCTCCCTGCCCCTGGCCGGGGCCCAGCCCAGGAAAGGGCTGAGGAAAGGGAAGGCCGTGGCCCAGGGGGAGGTCCTGGCAGAGGCCCAGGGGCCCTTCGCGCCGGACTTGGCGGCCCCGCTTCCGGGCAGGGTGGCCGGCCTCGACGGCGCCGCGGTCGTGCTGGACGTGGACTTCAACGCCGGGGCAGAGCCCGTGGAGCCCGCCAGGTTAAAGGAGTTAGGGCCGGTGGAGGCGGCCAAGGCCTTGAGGCGGATGGGCATTATCCCGCCGCCAGCCCCTCCGCCGGGTGAGCCCGTGGTCATATCCGGCTTCGACCCGGAGCCGGGGCTGAAGATGGCCGCGACGCTCTGGGAGGACCAGAGGTCGGCTTTGGAGGACGGGCTGAGGCTGATCACCCGGCTGTACCCCGGCAAGCCCGTGGTGCAGTGCCTGCCGCCCGGCGCGAGGCCCCTCGCGAACATGGACTCGGCGGCGGTGGCCATGAAGCTCGCCTACCCCTGGACACTTCTACCCCTCCTCAAAAAACGCCTGATGAGGAAAATCGGCCGCGCCGCCGCCCGGGCCGGCAAGGAACCCCCCTACGACCCTTCGGCCAGGGGCGTGTGCGGGTCCAGGACCCTGTACCTCATGGGCACCGCGCTTAGGACCGGCCGCGCCCCGGCGCTTATGCCGGTGTCGCTCAACGGCGCCCCGGCCCTGGTGCCCCACGGCATGTCCGCGGTCGAGCTCCTCGCCCTGGTGAACCTCCGCCCCCGTCCCGGCGACGGAGTGGTCCTGGGGGGCCTGGCCAGGGGCCGATCCTGCGCCCGCCTCGCCGAGGGGCTGGGGCCCGGCGTGGAGGCCGTGAACCTTTTGAAGGGCGGCGCCCCCTCCGCCTCCCGCCTGGAGGGGCGGTGCTCCATGTGCGGCAGGTGCCGCGCGGCCTGCCCCCTGCGCCTCCCGGTAGATCTCATAGGCGGGAGCCCCAAGCGCCTCTGGCCGCTTTTGCTGGAGCGCCTCCCCCAGCTCGCCTCCTGCCCCGGCTGCGGGCTGTGCGCGCTGGCCTGCCCCCAGAACGTCCCGTTGGCCGCGCTTTTGGGCGCCGGCGCCGCGTCGTGACGCCCCCCCCCGGCAATGGCGGCCCGGGCTGGCCCGGCGGCGGCGGGCTTCCGGACGGGCCTTTCGGGGAAAAGTCCGCCCGGGGCGGCGCCGGCTCCCCGGAAGGAGGCCCGGGCAAGGGCCACGCTGGCGAAAACGGCCCCGGGGATAACGGCCCCCTGGAAAGCGGCCGTCGGGAAGGCAATGCTTTGAAGCACTTGGACGAGAAAGACGGCTATTTCGAGGGCGGCCCTCCGGGCGGCGAGGCTTTGGACGGCTTATCCCTCCCACGCGACGGCGGCGACGCCGACGGCTACGAAGGAGGATTCTCCGGCGGACGCGGCGGCGAAGCCCGCGGCTACGAAGCCCGCGAAACCAGCGGCTACGACAGCGACGGCGGCGATTCCTACGAAGGCCGCGATGCCCGTATCCACGAGGGCGGCGATTCCTACGAAGGCCGCGATGCCAGCGGCTACAGCTACGACGGCGGCGACGCCGATGCCGACGAAGGCGGCCTTGAGGGCTTTGCCACGCTGGACGAGGCCCCTAAGGGATTCGCAGGTTACGGCGCTCACGGTGACGGCTGGGAAAGCCGCGAGCCCTCGAAAGGCCCGAAGCGAGCCCGGGTACCGGAAGGCGGCTCCCGCCGGGGCGAGGGCCAGGACGCCGCGTGGACGGAAGGCAGCGACGCTGAGGTCCCGGGAAGCTCGGAGGGAGAGATAGATTCGAAAGGAACTGAGGGCTCGGGCTCTTCGAAGGAAGCGGGGAACCCGGCGGACCCGGACGACCCGCGGGAGAAGCACGGCAGCCTGTTCTGGCACAGCTACCCGGAGACCCCCCCGGACGAGTTCTCGATAAAGAACCTGCGGGGCCGCGCCGTGGCGGGCATCATCCCCTTCCGGCGCGGCGCCGTGGCTCCCGGGCCGGGCGAGCTCCCGCCGAGAAGCAGGGCCGGGGGCCCGGAGGGAACCCGCATCCCCCCCGAGACCCCCTGGGGTCGGCCCTTCGGGCTGGGCGGGCCGGCTCCGGGGCGAAAGGACCCCTCCGGCGGCGGATCGATCGGCGCGGGGACGGACCCCGAAGGCCCTCCGCAGGACGCCCCTGCCCGGAGCGACGGCGAGAAAGCCGCCCACGATCCGGCGGACGACTGGGAAGCCTTCCCCTCCGATCCCCCTCCCCCGCCCCTGGCCGGGTGGCCGTCGGTGGGACCTGGCCCCCACATAAGGAGATCCAAGGGACGGCCGGCCTTAATGAACGTCCTCACGGCGGCGTTGCTCGTACCCGTCATAGCCGTGTGGGTTGCCTCCGGGGCGCTCTCGCCCTGGTGCCTGGCTCCCCTGGTCCTGGCCCCGCTCGCGGCCTTCCTCCTCAGATCCGCCAACCCCCCCGCCCTCGGCTCCTTCGTCTGGCTCAAGGGGACGCTGGCGGGGCTGGCCGTCCTGCCTGCCGTCTGGCATCCCCAGCCCGCCGCCTTCTTCTGGCACTTCTCGCCCTCTTTCCTCCTTGCTGGCACTGGCGCCGCCCTGGGCGGCGCCCTGGCCGCGGCGAAGCCCGGGCTGCTGAGGAGCCCCCTCGCGCCGGCGGCCCTGCTTGCCGCGCTCCTGCCCTTCGCGGCGGGCTGGGCCTCGGGCCTGTCCGGGCCCGAACCCGAACCCCCGCCGGACATCCTGCTGTTCGGGGGGGCAGTCGGCGGGGGGCCGGACCACTCCCGCGCGCGGGGCCCGGCCGGCGCCGCGGACTGGCGCTCCGGCGGGAGTTCCGACGGGAGCGGCGCCTTTCCGGACGGCGCCCGCGGGGCGGACGGCCGGAGCGCGTCCGGCTACGCCGGCGCCCCTCCCGCAGCGGCCTGGGAGCTCTCCGGAGCACCTGCCCCTTCCGGAAGGGGCAACCCCCCTGCCGGCTATCCCCCGGCGGCCGGCTACGCCTCGCTGGCCGGAGGGCCGGCGCCGGCTGGCCGCCCCCCGGCAGGAAGGGACCCAGGGGCGACGGAACTCGCCGCGCTCCTGGCCCTGGCGCCGCTGTTCCTCTTTCTCATGGCCAGGGGCGAGGCCCCGAGGCTCCCTGCCATGGTCTTCCTCTCGGGTCTCGCGGCGCTCGCCATGCTCAAGGGATCCGTGGACTGGGGAGCGGGGGTCTTCTGGTCCATGGCCGCCTTCATGGTCCTCCCCGAGCTCTTGAGGGGTCCCCGGCGGGCGCTCCTGGGGCTCCTGCTGTGGGCCCCAGCCGCATGCGAGATCGCGGCCTCCTACGGCTGG